>JAWOER010000128.1:0-4157 GCA_046482655.1 Candidatus Delongbacteria bacterium
AGCTGTGGCACTTGGTAAAAGGTTTAAAGACTATATCGGTTTGTTCAGACTGTATTCAAAACATATTCTTCATCTGATAGGTACAGGTAAGTGGAGAGAAGTAGAGATCAATATCCGATTTTCTTCTAATCTGCTGATAAAGATATCCAATAAGGACGAGATCAAAAGATTTGTAGTGAACATGGCGTATTATTATTATATCATCAAGGATCCCGAAGAGTATTTTTCTCTGGTCAAAAATATTTTAAACTCACATCCGGCGCTGGATCGTTCGGACAGTTTTAGGACCTTTCTCGGCCGTGTGGATATACTTTTCGGAATGTATTCAAGAGAAAATTCAGAAGCCATATTGAGAGAGATAAATAAAGTGCCCTCAAAAATGATCAGAATGCTGATGGTGGTCAAGTATTTCAACAATTCACTGAATAATTATGATGAGAAGAGCATAAATAAGCTGAAAAAACAGATCCTCGACCTAAAAAATCAGTTTAGAGATATGCCCCATATTTCAGACTATTTTTATGTGCTGGAATGTCTTCTTAACGAGGATTATGTTAATTCTTTAAAAGTGACTGTTAAGCTCGGTAAGGAGAATTATTCGAAAGGATATATTTTTGACAGTTATTTTGCTATTTTATCCTCATATTTTTATTTTAAGAACAGGTCTTTGTACAGAAATGCAGAATTCTTTGAAGAAAAACTCAATCTGCTGTCTTCAAAGATAGCTGCTAATATGCCGGCAGAAAAAAGGGACGGTTTTCAAAACCGGTACTGGGTTATATAATTTGGGAGGTATCCTATGGATAAATACAGAAAAAAGATGATAAAATATAATGCCGAGGGCATTATATATGAATCTGAACAGTATCATTACTTTAACCATCATAATACTTTTATATGTGACGAATCTCTCGGTTGGCGTCCAAGGGTGGACATGTTCGAAGTAAAGAATTATTTGAATATTATAGTTGATATGCCTTATATTGACCCTGATACAGTTGAAATTCTTATTGAGAAGGATTGTATCATGATCAAAGGGGTAAGGGACCAGATCGGGTGTGACAGAAAAAGGCATTACCACAAAATGGAGATCGATTTCGGACCTTTTGAAAGACGGATAAATCTGCCTGTCAGCATAGATATTTCGACTATAAAACGGAACTACAGGAGAGGCTTTTATATAATAAGTGCAAAGATATCAACTATATATGAAGACGGAGTAAAATAATGCCAAAAAAACAGAATCAGAATAAAAAAACATTTTCTATACCCGATAAGATCCCGGTTCTTCCGCTTATGAATATGGTCGTTTTCCCAAATGTGATAATGCCGCTTGTGGTCAACGATGATGCTCTTATAAAGTTAATAAACGATGCCGTGGCATCAACAAAGATCATAGGCATATTTGCAAATAAACCGGATGAAAAAGGAACTTATAAAAATACCGAGATCTTTAATGTCGGGACGGCAGTTATCATACTCAGGATGTTTAGAGGAGAAACAGACGGCTCAGCAAGGATACTGGTACAGGGGCTGGGCAGAATAGAGCTAAAAGAAATTGAAAAGGAAGAACCTTATCTGATAGGAAAGGTCAGGCAGCTGAAAGAAAAAAAGACACAGGGCCTAAAATTAACAGCACTGCTAAGATCTGTTACAGAAACATTTACAGAGATAATAAATCTCTCGCATAATATACCTGATGAACTCAGAATGGCGCTGAACACCATCAAAACACCAACAAAAGTCGCTGATTTTATTGCCTCCAATTTGAACCTTCCGATAAACAAGAGGCAAAAAATATTGGAGGAAACAGATATTGAAGAGAGACTTATACTGCTTTCGTCATATTTAAATAAGGAGCTAAAGCTGCTTAAGCTTACTTCCAAGATACAGGAGGATGTGGAGGAAGAGCTGGAAAAAGACCAGAAAGACTACTATTTGCGGGAGCAGCTCCGGGCAATAAAAAAAGAACTTGGGGAAACAGAGGACGAATCGCAGGAATTGGAAGAACTGGAAAGAAAACTTGCAAAGAAAAAATTGCCCGAACTGGCAAAGACAGCCGCAAAAAGAGAATTAAAAAGACTGAACAGAATGCCTTCTGCTTCCAGTGAATATACTGTGGCCCGCACCTACCTGGACTGGCTGCTGGACCTGCCGTGGAACGAAGAGATCAGAGAAAAGATAGATATCGAAAAAGCGAGAAAGATACTGGATGAGGATCATTACGGATTAAAGGACATTAAGGAAAGAGTGCTGGAATATATGGCGGTCAAAAAGCTCACAAATGAAACGAAAGGCAGTATCCTGTGTCTGACGGGACCGCCGGGAACAGGAAAGACCTCCATCGGCAGATCCATAGCCAGGGCAATGGGACTTAAATTTATAAGGGCATCTTTGGGCGGAGTAAGGGACGAAGCAGAAATAAGAGGCCACAGAAGAACTTATATAGGATCGATGCCCGGAATAATAATAAAAAACCTGAGACAGGCAGGTGTCAGAAATCCGGTTATGATGCTGGATGAGGTTGATAAGCTCAGCAGCAGCAATCAGGGCGATCCTTCGGCTGCCCTTTTGGAGGCTCTTGATCCCGAACAGAATTCAAATTTTGTCGATCACTACCTTGATGTGCCTTTTGATCTTTCAAAAATAATGTTCATTATGACCGCAAATTACCCCGAATATATTCCCCGTCCGCTTTTAGACAGGATGGAGCTGATCGAGTTTCCCAGCTATATTCTGCAGGAAAAAGTGCAGATCGCCAAAAACTATATTGTAAAAAGACAGATCAAACAGAACGGACTTTCTTCCAAAGACCTCAGCTTTACAAAAAAGGCTCTGGAATTTATTGTTCAGAACTATACAAGAGAGGCCGGAGTGCGCCGGCTGGAACAAAGGATAGAAAAAATATGTAGAAAAGTAGCGGTCCTGAAAGCGAAAGGTGAAAAGACAGGTGTCAGGATCGGGGTAGAAAAAGTAAAAAAGTTTTTGGGGAACAAGTATGTGACCCCCGAAATGGCAAACAGAAAGGACGAGATCGGGGTTTGTACCGGTCTTGCCTGGTCTCCGGTCGGCGGTTCCATACTTTTTATCGAGGCAACCCTGATGAAAGGATCGCAAAAAGTGAAAATTACAGGTCAACTTGGTGAGGTGATGAGAGAATCTGCAGAAATAGCAATAAGTTATATGAAGGCACACGCAACACAACTCGGTATAGATCTAAAAAATTACGAAAAGCATGATCTGCATATTCATGTTCCCGACGGTGCAACCCCCAAGGACGGCCCTTCTGCAGGTCTTGCAATAGCCACTGCAATAATTTCGCTTTTTACAAATACCCCTGTCAGAAAAGAAGTTGCAATGACCGGAGAGATCTCTTTGAGAGGAAAAGCAATGGAGATCGGCGGTCTGAGAGAAAAAATTATTGCCGCAAAAAAAGCCGGCATCAGAACAGTAATAATTCCAAAGGAAAATGTTAAAGATCTGGAAGATATTCCCGAAAAAGTTATCTCTTCTTTAAAAATAATACCTGTAAAACACCTTAGCGAAGTACTGGACTTAGCCTTAAAAAGCAGAATAGGGGGACAAAAAAAAATATAAATTTTACTTGCTTAAATGATTAATTTTGGCTTTTTTACACACTCATTTTGAAAGAGATGTTTAAGTAATGGAGATTAATAATGAGTTCAATAAGAATAATACTGGCGATTATATTTTCACTTACCATAGTATATGCACAAGATCCGTGCGAAGAAAAGAAAGAAATGTATGAAAATACACTGGAAGAATGGAATACGATCAAAACCAAAATGGAAAGTATAGAAATTTCAAAGTCTGAATATGACGAAATGCTTCCCGAATACAACCGTCTCTGGCAGGAATCAGAAAGGCTCAAGGCAGAATACCTCAAGTGTAAAGATGAGGCGGAAAATAAGCACAAAGCCGTTTACAACCAGGGTATCAAGCTAAAAAAAGAAAAGGAATATCAAAAAGCTCTTGATAAGTTCGTAGAAGCTATCGAGATCGAAAGTAATTTTGAAGAAGCTTATGAACAGGCCGCAGAGATCAGTGCCCAGATAGCTGCTGATTACACCTATGTCGGATGCCACACGTACTTGTGGAATTTTGCGGAAGAAAAGTGGTCGGATGTCGCCTCAAAG
>JAWOER010000144.1:0-3056 GCA_046482655.1 Candidatus Delongbacteria bacterium
AAGGAAGGATCGTGATATTCGGCGGCGGGACAGGCAACCCGTATTTTACAACCGATACGGCAGCGGTACTCAGGGCGAGAGAGATAAATGCACAGGTAATAATAAAAGCGACAAAAGTTGACGGAATATATGATTCCGACCCGGCCACCAATCCGAAAGCGGAGAAAATAGACAGGATATCATATCTCGATGTACTTAACAGAAACCTGAGGGTACTCGACACCACGGCCATCAGTTTCAGTATGGAAAATAAACTCAAGATCGGGGTCGCCAATCTTTTAAAGAAAGGTGATCTTAAAAGATTTATTCTGGGAGAAACAGTCGGGTCGATCGTAGAATAAAAATCAGACCGACTTTTTAAAATACACTCATATTTAAAGAACCGCCGGCGGCGGTTCTTTTATCAAAATAATAAAAATAAAAAAAAACAAGAAAAGACTTGACAAAGGCTTCCACATTATATAATTTTAACTGTGTATGAAAATGGGGTTAAATGGAGAAAATGGGAGTTTTTTCAGGTAAATATAAATATTCACTTGATGAAAAGGGCCGTATCAACTTCAAAAAAATATTAAAGCGGTTCAATATTAAAAAGGATACAGACGACGAAAACTCAGATAAAAATGAGACTTTTCACCTTTTAAAAGATTATGTCAGATCTTTAAAGAGCGATAACACATTTCCTGTTTTTTACATTTTTACGAGCAAAACATGGTCGCAGTTCTACGAGGAAGCGGAAAGCGAAATGGATGATGATAAACTGTCGGCATTTACTACCCTTCAGTGTGACGAAGCTGCACTTGATAATCTCTACAGAATAACATTTCCAAAAGAATTTCTAGAATATATAAAAGCTTCAAAGAATCTCTTTATTCAGGGTCTCGGGGACAAACTACAGGTTTGGTCGCGGGAAAATTTTGACGAGTATTCTAAAGACATGTCCTCGCACGAAACGGCGAATGACTTTCACGGCATACTCAACAAGAGAAAAAAGAGATCTTTAAAACAATAACTCCTCCGCTACTTCGGTAGCGGATATTTTATATTAGAGGATTTTGAATAGATGAGAGAGGATCGTTATCATATCCCGGTTCTGGCAAAAACAGCCATTGATCTTTTGGTAAGCAACACGGACGGTTCTTATCTTGACTGTACTCTCGGCGGCGGCGGTCATTCCGCGGAAATACTTTCGCGACTTTCAGAAAAAGGTTTTCTGATAGGTTTAGACAAAGACATTACAGCCGTTGAATATGCAAAAAAAAGACTGTCGGAATACAAGAACTTTAAGGCGGTCAATATTAGTTTTGACAAAATAAATGAACTGGATGAGATTGTATTCGGAACAAAATTCGACGGAATACTTTTTGATCTTGGAGTCTCATCAGAACAAATTAACGACCCGGCGAGGGGATTTTCATATTCACAGAGCGGGGATCTTGATATGAGAATGGACAGTCAGGATAATATTACAGCCTTCGATATTATTAATAATTATCCGGAAGAAGATCTTGCAGATATATTTTTCAGGTACGGTGAAGAAAGAAAGTCCCGAAGGATCGCAAAAAAAATAGCAGAAGCGAGAAAAGATAACAGGATCCGCACAACAAAAGAACTTGCATCCATTATAGCTTCAGCCGTTCCTTCAAATTTTAAGGTCAAAAGCCTTTCCAGGATCTTCCAGGCTGTAAGAATAGAAGTCAACAAAGAAATGGATCAGCTGGCTGCGGCTTTAGAACAGAGCCTGGATATATTAAAGTCCAAAGGAAGAGCTGCAGTAATATCATATCATTCGCTCGAGGACAGGATGGTAAAGCAGTTTATTAATTCAAAATCTGCAGGATGTATCTGTCCTTCGGATTTTCCAAAATGCGTTTGTAATAACCGGCCGGTTATAAATAAAATAACAAAAAAAGTTGTCATTCCCGAAAACGGAGAGATAAAAAAAAATCCGAGATCGAGGAGTGCAAAATTACGGGTATATGAAAAGATCTAGGAGGGTATAATGGCTGTAAATATGTATGTGAGAGGCAACGGAACAAAAACACTCAAAAAGAACATATCTGTTTTTGGTCTGATCTTTAGGTTGACATTTTTTTCTGTCATGCTGGGTCTCTATGTAGTTCTTCAGTCGCAGGTCAAACTTATATCAAGAGAAACTTCAGATCTTACAGAAAAAAAGAAGCTTCTTACAGAGCGACTTGAAAGGCTGACCGCGGCGAACGATAAGATGCTCAGTTATTCTTCAATTAAAGAATATGCCCAAAAAGAATTAAAAATGGAACATACGCCGCTTGCAGTAAAAAGTTTTACGGTTCTGGACAGGAACGGATATTTTATCGACAGATCAGTATTTAAACTTCCTGAGCTTTTCGACACGGAAATTAATCTGGCACAAATACAAACAAAAGATATCTACATTGAACGCTGAGAGTTAACTAATGCCTGCAGAAAGATCTTCCATACAGAATAATACAAAGGTATTGGAAAGAAAGAACATATCCAGGATCTTATTTGCAGGCACTATTTCTGTTTTATGCTACCTTGTAATAATTGTCAAACTTTTTAATGTTCAGATCCTAAATCACGAATATTATGCAGAAAAATATAAACATCAGTCACGAAAAAAAGTGACGGTTTTTGCCCCGAGGGGAGATATTTACGACAGAAAATACAGTAAACTTGCAGAAAATATCGGCATTAATTACGCTTTCGGAATAAATACGACATGTGTAAAAGATAAACCGGGCCTGGCAAAACGAATAGCGTCTGTAACAAAAACGCCCTATAAAAAATATTTATCAGAGCTGATGTCAAAAGACGGATTTGTGTGGGTGGCAAGCGATCTTACAGAAAATCAGAGAGGAGAGATTCTAAACCTTTTAGATCAGGATGAGAGCAGGAGGGCTTCCTTTCGCCTGACGCCCAACCGTGTTTATCCTCAGGCTTCCACGGCATCTCATATAATAGGCCATATTGATATGGACGGCAACGGGGTGAGCGGAATAGAAAAAGAGTTTCATCAGTATCTTACCGGAACTGACGGCTGGGAATATATA
>JAWOER010000181.1:0-3626 GCA_046482655.1 Candidatus Delongbacteria bacterium
CAGAGGAGAATTTCTTAGAAGGTTCCGAAGCTGCGATGTTTATTAAGAAGATGATAGATAATTCAGATGATCTCTCAGCGGCTCTCAAAGAACTCAACGGTGTTTTTGTTTTTGTTTACGAAAAGTCCAATAGAACGATTATGTGCTGCGACAGAACCAGAACATTTCCTCTTTTCTATTATTCTGATGACGAACAGTTATCGATCTCTGACAATCCTGATATGATCGAAGTACCCTCAAAAGATATAGACGATGATTCTCTTAAGCTGTTTCTTTTTTCAGGCTATGTTCCCGGGAATAAAACTCTTTTAAAAGAAGTTTTGCAGGTTCAGGCCGGAGAATTTGTTGTTTTCGATAAAAATGGATCACAAAATCAGTTCTATCATAAGTATAAAGCATCGGAATACAGAAATGATGAAGAGAATCTGAAAGCTGAGCTTAAAAATATTTTTCTATCAGCCGGAAAAAGATTAAAATCGTCTCTCGAGGGAAAAATTCCTGTACTGCCTTTGAGCAGCGGATATGATTCAAGGCTGATCGCATGTCTGCTTAAAATGAACGGATTTGATGATGTCTTAACTTTTACTTACGGAAGAAAAAATAATTACGAACTCGAAATATCAAGAAAAACAGCCGAAATATTGGGCTATAGATGGATGAATATTCTTTATGATGATGAGACGGTAAGAGATTTTTTACAGTCGGAAGACTTCAACAGATACTACCCGGGAAGTTCGAACTACACTTCAATGTTCTATCTTCAGGAATTTTTTGCGGTCGGGAACTTGAAATCCGTTCTGCCTGAAAATGCATTGTTCTTGCCCGGCCACTCCGGAGATTCTGTCGCCGGAAGTCATATTAAGGAAAGTATGTTTGTAGATTTTAGTAAAGATGAACTGATCGATCATATAATAAAATCTCATTTTAATTACCGAAAACCTTCAGCTAAAGATATTTCGTTCATAAAGGAAAAACTCAGTGGTATCCTCCCCGATAAAAGCAGATACAGCCATAACGATTATCAGAACTGGATACTCAAAGAGAGACACGGCAAGATGATCATTAATTCAAACAGGATATACGAATATTTCAATTTCGGTTTCAGGATGCCGCTCGTTGATTCAGAATTCGTTGATCTTTTTGAAAATGTAAGCCCTGAACTGAAACTCGGAAAGAAATTTTATGATTCAGTTTTAAAGGAATACTTTTTTGATCCGCTTGGACTCAATTTCGAAAATGAAACCAATGCTTCTGCTGCCGATATAAAATTACAGACAGCCAAAAATTCAATAAAGAATATCCTTCCGAAATCAGTAGTAAACTATTACAGAGAAAAAGTCAGAGCGAATTCAGACACATTTTTCAATATCGGTGTGACTGACGAAATGATAAAAGACATGAAGGCTTCAGGCGTTGAACCCGATATGACAGGCGAGAACAGAAATTCAATTCTGATACAGTGGTATGTTCAGCAGCTGATCAATAAGAGATTTTAGGAGGGAACTATGATAATAGCAATAGACGGTCCTGCAGGATCGGGGAAATCAAGCACTGCGAAGCTCGTTGGTTCGAAAATGAATTTTCTCTACATAGATACCGGAGCAATGTACCGCGCAATGGCCCTGAAAGCTTTTCTTTCAGAGATCGCTTACGATGACAGAGATAATGTCGTCAAGCTTTTACCCGGCACCGAAATAGTTCAGGATATAGATAATGATACAGTGGAGACAAGAACATTTCTCGACGGCAGGGATGTCTCTTTTGAGATTAGAACCCCCGAAATATCGAAAGGTGTGACAAGCGTTTGCGAAATAGACGAAGTGAGATCGAAACTTGTAGAACTTCAGAGAGAAATGGGCAGAAAAGACAATGTTATTCTTGACGGTCGCGATATAGGAACAGTTGTTTTTCCTGATGCCGATCTCAAGTTCTTCATGGTCGCCGATGTGGATATACGGGCGCAAAGAAGGCTCAAAGAGCTTAAGGAAAAGGGTATCGGGTCAACATTTGAAGAAGTGAAACAGGATATCGAAAGAAGAGATCTGCGTGACAGTTCAAGGTCGAATTCACCTCTTAAACCTGCCGAAGATTCAATTCTGATCGACACTACGAAAATGACGATAGAACAACAGGCGGAATTTATTATCGGAATGATAAAGGAAAAATTATGAAGATTAAGGTTGTTATAGACAAAAAATCCGGGGTTTGCGGAGGGGTCAAAAGGGCTATCGGAATGATAGAGAAGCAGATAAGCAAGGACATACCGAAAGACATTTATGTGAACGGAGAACTTCTGCATAACAGGCTCGAGATGGAAAGACTTATGGACTGCGGACTAAAAGTTGAAGAGGATGTGGAAAGCATAAAAGACAATATACTTTTTATAAGAACCCACGGTGTAAGCAAAAATATAAAAAAGTTAGCGAAGAAAAACAAAAATATAATCATTGACGCCACCTGCCCGAAGGTGTCCAATTCTCAGAAAATAATTGAAAAACATTTTGCGGACGGGTATCAGATAATTATCGTGGGCAAGCTTCATCATCCCGAAGTTCAGGGCCTTTTGGGTTACTGCAACAATGAAGGTGTGGTTGTGAGCAGTGAAAGATATCTGAGCACGATCGATTTTTCCAAAAAGTCTCTGATGATAGCCCAAACTACAGTTTCAACAGAAAAATTCACTGAAATGGTCGGTCTGATATCTCCGCGTATAAAAGAGCTCAAGATCGTCAATACGATCTGTCCTTTCGTAGAAAAAAGAGAAAAAGAACTTATAGAGTTCGCGAAAGATCATTCGGTCATTGTTTTTATCGGAGGTACGAACAGCTCAAATACGAAAGTGATGTTCGAAAAATTCAGCAAATATAATAAAAGATCATACCTTATTGAAAATAAAAATGAGATAGATTTCGGTTGGTTCAGGGACGGAGATATTGTTGGTGTATCAGGAAGCGCTTCAACTCCAGCGTGGCAGATCGAAGAGGTTAAGAAAGTTATTGAGGACAGCTTTGGTTCTCAGTGAATTATTGCAGGTATAATTATGGATTTGGAAGATATAATTATTTTAGAATACACCAAAAAAGATTTTGACGGTTTGATACGCCTGTGGACAGACATTCATCTCGGTGGGGCAAGCAGGGGTGATACGCATGATATTATAAAAAATTCAATTAAAAACGGCGGACAGCTTCTCGTGGTCAAAGATCCTGAAGGCAAAATTATCGGGAGCTCATGGCTGACTACGGACAAAAGAAGAAATTATCTTCACCATTTCGGCATAAGGGAAGAGTACAGAAGAACGGGGCTATCAACAAAACTTCTTGAGAAGGCTCTGGATTTTTCAAATAAAAGCGGGCTTCAGATAAAGCTCGAAGTCCATAAGAATAATAAGATCGCGATCAAGCTGTATGAAAAATACGGTTTTAAATATCTCGGGGATTATCTGTCATATATAATCAGGACTGTAAATAAGGATTGAACCACTTTTCGTCTTTTATCCTTGTAGTTCTTTCATGCCCGGGGATGACTATAGTCTGAACATCAAGTACCGCCAGTTTTTCTCTTACAGATCTTATAAGCGTATCGGTATCTCCTCCGTAAAGGTCTGTCCTTCCTATTGTTCCGGC
>JAWOER010000203.1:0-6815 GCA_046482655.1 Candidatus Delongbacteria bacterium
ACCTCGAACCCAATGAAGGTAACATAAACCGTGGCACTTGTGGCCGCCACGGCTCCCCATCCTTCCGGATTGAATGGCCGAAATACCGCCCAGTCAATATTAAATATTCCGAAAGCAACAAATACCAGAATGAACCCGATCAGCAGTATCACAATGATATTCTGAAAATTTCCAACCTCCTTCACGCCTCCTTTAGAAAATAAATTTTCGGAAAGGGCACAAAAATTTATAGATTCAAAATCAGAGGCTACACGGGGTTTTGTAATATATTTCACAGACAAAAATATTTTTGATCACGATCAGTTCGTTTTAGCAAAAAATTCAGTAGTACTTGATAAGAAAACGATCGCGAGAAGGGCAAAAACCTTTAAGAGGAAAAACGATCTGATCCTTTTTTCCGACATACCTGTCCATGAAGGCTACATTGAGGAACTGGACCTGAATAGGATAAGATCAAGATCGAAATGGTTCAATTTTGTGTCTGCAGAAATTTCGGCAGAAAAAGCTCTTGATATATCTGACAAAGAATTTGTAAGAAAGATCGATATCTTACCAAAAAAGAACAGACCACCTGTAATTGATCAGGTCAAACCCTCCCAAATTGAAAAAGATGATTTTTACGGATATACATTAGGACAGGTAAAACAGATCAATATTCCTTCTGCTCATGCTCTTGGCTACTATGGACAGGGAACGAGACTTCTTATGATAGACACCGGATTTGACCAGGATCACGAGGCTTTTGACAGCCTTACTGTTGTTGACGAGTGGGACTTTATTTTTAATGACGGAGAAACCGGTAATGACGAATCGGACTTTACGGATCAGGAAGGTCACGGGACTGCATGCTGGTCCATAGCTGCGGGCTATGCTCCGGGAACTTTTGTGGGTCCCGCCTTCAGGGCGGATTTTCTGCTCGCAAAAACAGAGGATTACCTTAATGAAAGCACTCTGGAAGAGGACTATATGGTCGCAGCTCTTGAATGGGGGGAGGCAAGAGGTGCAGATGTAGCTTCAATTTCACTCGGTTACTCCACTTTTGACGATCCTGCAGACAATTATACCTACGCAGATATGGACGGTCAGACAGCAATATGTACACTCGGAGCCAAAAGAGCGGCATATCTTGGAATGGTCGTCTGCAATTCGATGGGAAATTCAGGAAATTCTTCCTGGAAATACCTTTCCGCACCGTCGGATGCGGACAGCATAGTTTCTGTGGGCGCGGTCGATATTAACGGCAATATTGCATCCTTTTCCTCATACGGCCCGTCTTATGACGGCAGGATCAAGCCGGAAGTAGTAGCTATGGGCGTAAGCGATTATTGTGCGAGCTCCGGTACCAGCAACCGCTATACATCCGGAAGCGGAACTTCCTTCTCTACGCCCCTTGTTGCCGGAGCAGCGTGTGTCGTGCTTTCCGCCAACCCCGGCTGGACCAATATGCAGGTAAGAGAGGCGCTTATGATGACAGCCGACAGGGCTTCAGATCCTGACAGCACAAGGTACGGATGGGGTCTTATTGATGTTCTCGCCGCGATCAATTATACGCAGGTTGAAATTTTTTCTGAAGAGAGGACTGTCCAGGGATTTAAGCTTTATCAGAACTACCCGAATCCCTTTAATCCATCCACGCAGATAAGTTTCGAGCTGCCTGTGCCCGGAATGGTAGATCTTCAAATATACGACATTAACGGCACAAAGGTTGAAACGCTCATTGATTCACGAAAGGGTGCGGGAATTCATACTTTTACATTCGACGCTTCAAAATATTCTAACGGAACATTTTTCTATTCACTTTCTGTTGACGGTAAAACGGTCGCAGTAAAAAAAATGATTCTGATAAAGTAAAATAATAAATTAACACACAGGGGAAAGATGATTACAAAGATCGGAATAGCAGGATGCGGACATTTAGGAAAACTGCATGCAAAGATGCATACAATGCTGACTGAGATATCGGAACTGACAGGGGTTTATGACATTAACGCCGAGGCTGCAAAAACCGCTTCTGAACAGTTCGGCTGCAGAGCTTTTGATAAGCTTGAAGATATGCTGCCTTTGGTCGAAGGAGTTGTCGTTGCAGTCGCCACTCAGGCCCATTATGAGGTCGCAAAAAAATGCCTCGAAGCAGGAAAGCATGTGTTTATAGAAAAACCTGTAACCGCAACTGTTGAACAGGGCCAAGAACTCGTTGCACTGGCAAAAAAGAAAGGCCTGATAATTCAGGTCGGTCAGATAGAGCGGTACAACCCCGCCTTCAGCCAGCTTAAAAATTTCGAGATCCAGCCGAAATTCATAGAGGCTCACAGACTGGCTTCATTCAACCCGAGGGGTGCTGATGTATCGGTCGTTTTAGACCTCATGATCCACGATATAGACCTGATATTGAGCTTGATAAAATCCGAAGTCGAAAAGATCGATGCTGCCGGCGTGGCGGTCGTTACAGACACCACCGATATCGCAAATGTCAGGATCAAGTTCAAGAATGGTGCCGTAGCGAACCTTACCGCTTCAAGGATGTCATTGAAAAAAATGAGGAAGTTCAGAATATTCCAGGAGCACAAATACCTTTCATTAGACCTCGATACAGGTATAGCTGACATTTTCTATCTCGCAGATTCGCAGGCTCAGATCACAGACGGTATGGCTGTAGCAGATCTTGATCATGTTAATAAAAAGATAATATATTCCAAGCGTGATAAAGTTGAAATAAATGCACTTCTTGAAGAGAACAGGGATTTTGTCAATGCGATAAAGGGCGGAAAAGATGTGAAAGTAACAGGAGAGGACGGTCTTAAAGCTCTGAAAGTGGCCGATGAGATCTTAAATGAGATAGCAAACCAGTTCAAAAGGGATTAATATGGAATGGTTTTCAGTAGATGTGGATGTCAGGGATGAAATTTTAAAAGATGTATTGACCGAATTCGCGTTTTCTATAGGCTGCAAAGGCATAGAAGACCTTGATGAGACCACTTTTGAAGACAAGGTGGGTTTACGGCTTTTTTTTGAAGAGGATCAGGATCCGGCTTTGATAATTAATTCACTTAAACTCTTTTTTGAGGAGAACGGATTTAAGCCTTATCCGGAAATGAGATCACAAAAGATACCAAAGGCTGACTGGCGTGAGGAATGGAAAAAAACCTATCAGCCTGTGGAAGCCGGAAAATTCCTCGTGATACCTGCCTGGAAAAAAATCGAATCGGACAAGATCAAGATATTTATTGAACCAAAAATGGCATTTGGCACAGGTACTCATGAAACTACCAAACTTATGCTTGAAGAGATCAGCAAACACGACCTTAAGGATACCGGGGTTTTTGATGCAGGATCCGGATCGGGGATACTTTCTATAGCCGCCGCCAAAATGGGTGCTTTGAGCGTAACGGCTGTTGATATCGACCAGGAGTGTTATGATAACTGCAAAGAGAATGCGCATTTGAATCATGTTGACATGAGGGTGCACACAAAATTTACAACTGCAAGCGATTATGAAGTTGATGAGGAATATGATTTTGTGATCGCTAATATAAACAGAAGTGTTCTCGAAAAGCTTCTTCCCGGTTTCAAAAGAATAGTTAAGACAGGAGGCATAATTATTCTGTCGGGCATACTTGTGGATGAAAAGGAAAGGATGTATGAAAAGATCCACGATACAGGCGGACTTGTAGTTGACGGTTATTATGAAATGAACGAGTGGTGCTGCATAAGACTTGTAAAGAATTAAATTGCAATTTTTTAGAAATTTATTAAATTTTATAAAAAACGGCCTGGAGTCTGTTAAACTAAAATTTTCGGAGGTGCAGGTGGATATTGATAAATTATCGGTTTTGGCGGTCAGTGAGAGCGGTTTTATTTTTGATCCTGTGACGGGTCATTCATACACGGCGAACGCTACGGGTCTCAAGATACTTGACCTTTTGAAGGCAGGGAATTCTGAGGATGAGATCAAATCATCGATCATAGACGAGTTCGAGGCTTCAGACGATGAAGTGACGGTTGATATTGCAGACTTTATCGAAAATCTTAAAAAATATTTTTTGGTTTAGGCGGCTGATATGAAACTGACTGTTGCAGTAAGTGGAATAAACACGATTGACAATCCGGGGCCGGGCGCTGGAATATGCCGGGCTTTGAAGGAAAGCGGAATGGAAATCAGGACGATCGGTCTTGCATACGATGCTCTTGAACCGGGGATCTACCTTGACCATATCATAGGGAAAAGTTATATCATGCCTTATCCGTCAGGCAGCAAAGAAGCATTCATCGAGCGTATCAGGGACATCCACGAAAAAGAACATCTTGATGTGATAATATCAGCCCTGGATGCCGAACTGCCGATCTATATGGACATTGAGCCGGTGCTTACAGAAATGGGCATAAAGATGCTGATACCTACCAAAGAGATGTTCAGGCTAAGGGACAAACTTAAACTGAAAGACCTTTCAAAAGAAATAGGTGTGAAAGCGCCAGAATACATAAGCTGTGCATCACTTTCGGATCTGCGTAGAGCGACCGAAAAGCTTGGTTTTCCGTGCATGGTAAAAGGTCTGTTCTATGAGGCGTTCAAGGCAAATTCTCCCCTCGAGGCTGAAGGATATTTTGGGAAAATTGCCTCTGCATGGGGATATCCCATAATAGTTCAGAAATTCATTGAAGGTGATGAGTACGATGTCATAGGATGTGGAGACGGTAGAGGGAGCGATATGGGTGTGTTCGCGATACGCAAGATGACAGTTACCAAGCTCGGTAAGGTATGGAACGCCGTCAGCATAAGAAATGAAAGACTGATCGAAGCTACAAAAAGGGTCGTGAGTGGTTTGTCTTGGCGCGGCGGATTCGAGTTCGAAGTGCTTCTGGAGAACAAAAGCCAGGACATCTATGTGCTCGAGATAAATCCGAGATTTCCCGCATGGGTGTATTTCCCTTCGGCTTGCGGAATTAATCTGCCTGCGAGAATGGTGAAAATGCTTACCGGTCAGGAGTTTGAAACTCACTCAGACTACAAAAGCGGGAAGCTGATGATAAGGTATACTAACGAACTGATAAAAGATATTTCAGATTTTGAGCAGATAAGCACTTTCGGAGAATCAGAAGAGGTAAAAAAATGAAGAAAGAATACATAAAACCATACATAAAAAGGCAGTCGGCCGGAGTGATGAACAAATTCGGCGTGATATACAACAAAGGACACAGGGAAAATATTGAAGGAATTCCCGTAGGCAGATTCACCGATGAATTCGGTTCGCCCGTTTTCGTCTTGAGCGAGAAGGTGATAAGGGAAAGGTACAGGAAAATTTATTCATATTTTTCCAGTAAGTACCCGAAAGCTAAGATGAGCTGGTCATACAAGACTAACTATCTTGGCGCAGTGTGCTCGATCCTGCACCAGGAGGGCGAGACAGCTGAGGTAGTATCTGAGTTCGAATACGAAAAAGCGAGAAGCCTGGGCGTGCCGGGGAACAGAATAATCTACAACGGACCTTACAAGCCGCTTGATTCACTCGTGACCGCTTTTACCGACGGCGCTATGATTAATCTCGACAATTTTGATGAAATAATCAAAGCTGAGGAAGCCGCGAAAAAAGTAGGGAAAAAAGTATCCGTCGGTATCAGAGTCAACATGGACACCGGGGTTTATCCTCAGTGGTCACGCTTCGGCTTCCCGATCGAGAATAGCGGTGCCTTCAACGCTGTGAAGAGGATCTCCCACAGCGAACATTTGCATCTCGAGGGAATACACTGTCATATAGGTACATTTATGATGGACCCCAAGGCGTATAAAGAGGCAGTGAAAAAGGTGGTGCAGCTGATGCGGAAGATAGAGCACGAATTTGAGATATCAATATCGTACCTCGATTTCGGGGGCGGTTTTCCCTCCAATAACAGGCTTAAAGGAACTTATCTTCCGCCCGAAGTCGCCGTTCAGCCCGTGGAGAATTTCATCGACGCTGTGTCGGACACGCTTTTGGACGAGCTCGCGCCCGACGAATATCCCGATGTGTATCTTGAGACAGGGCGCGCCATAGTTGACGAGGCTGGCTGGCTGGTGACCACGGTTGATGCAGTTAAGCGGCTGCCGGAGGGTACTAAGTCCTATATCATTGACGCCGGCGTCAATCTGCTCTACACTTCAACATGGTATAATTACAAGGTCGAAATAGACCGTGAGCTTCACGGTGCGTACGAAAACAGCATTCTATACGGTCCGTTATGCATGAATATAGATGTGGTTGTCGAGAGCACATTTCTACCTCCGCTGCCAAAAGGGACACGGATCATCCTGTCGCCCATTGGAGCGTATAACATAACACAGTGGATGCAGTTCATACATTACCGTCCGGCAGTAGCAATGATAATGGAGGACGGAAAACTTGAGCAGATCAGGCGGTCTGAAAAACTGGAAGATGTAACAGGACCGGAGTTCGTTCCTGAAAAACTAAGAAAATTTAATTTGTAACGGCAGGATACGATGTTGAGCAAAGAAAACTCATCCGGTTTACTAAAAGAGTTGTCAGACGATATATTCTATGCTTACGCGAACCTTGTTTTCGTCAAAAACAAACTCGTGGGATTTCTTCTTCTTGCTGCAACATTTTTTAATATCAATATAGCACTTCAGGGACTCATCGCTCTCGCTGTCGCTACCATATTTGCAAGATTTATAGGCATAAAAAAAGACGATCCTGTAAACAAGCTGTTTTCTTACAATGTTCTTATAACAGGTTTCGCAGTGGGATTTTTATTTAAAGTTACCGGTCTGTCAGTTCTTCTGACTCGGTACCTTTGCGGGTTGGCAAGTGACCGTGGATCAG
>JAWOER010000212.1:0-4029 GCA_046482655.1 Candidatus Delongbacteria bacterium
GCGCCAAGTTCGGCGGCAAGTCCGCTTCCGCCGTTGCTTGTCAGCTGGTCGGCGTGGATCTTCACATCAAGCCCGTGCTCTTTTGCGGCAGTAAGAATTCGCCTGCCTTCATCTATTGTGTAATAGTTCTTTTCAATGAAAATATCACACGCAACGGCGAGTTTTTCAGATGCTACCTTCGGTATCATCTCGTTTATCAGCAGGCTGATATAACCCTCGCGGTCCTCCTTATATTCTTCCGGTATGTCGTGCGCGCCCAAGAATGTAGGCACAAGGTCGATCGCGAGCTCATCGTTCAGGCGCCTGACCACCTTGAGCATCTTGATCTCGTCATCAAGCGTGAGCCCGTAACCCGATTTTGCCTCCAGGGTAGTCGTCCCGAACTTCAAAAACTCAAGCACGCGCTTCTTCGATACCCTAAACAGCTCGTCTTCAGACATCGCACGGAGCTTTCTCACGCTGTTCTTTATTCCGCCTCCCGCTTCAGCTATCTCCAAGTATGACTTTCCCGCGTTCCTCATCTCGAATTCGCTGTTCCTGAGCGCGGCGAAGACCGGGTGCGCATGGGAATCAATGAATCCGGGAAGAACGCTCATTCCGCGGGCATCAAGGATATTGTATTTTTCCAGTCTCGAAGCGTTTATCTCCAGATCCGCTGGAATGATCTCGTCGATAACTTCGTTCTTTATAATTATTGAACAGTTTTCGGTAATTATTATTTTACCGAAATGGTCAGGATCAGGACTGAAAAGCTTGCCGATGTTGTGGATCAACAGATCGTTCATAGTTCAAATCTCTCCGTCATTCGGTTTTTTTTCTTTTATAAAAGGTTTCATCACAAGGCGCAGCAACAGCCGTCCGAGAATAAGGATAGGCAAACCGACACCTATCGCAATAAAGATGACGATGGTCAATCCGACCGACAGACTTAATACTACACCCACGAAAGGAAGGATGAGAAACACTATAAGCGCTGTTATCAGTCCTGTAAATATTATTGATGTGAGGCCGATAATAATAATGGCCATCGGGTTGGTAACTTTTCTTCCGTTAACTTCGATCTTCGGTTTCATAAAAGACTCCGTAGTCAATATTAAAAGTAATAAAAAGGATAACAAATATTAAAAGGTTTTGCAAGCAAAATATAAAAATCAGGAATATAAAAAAAAGCTTGACAAAGCGATCACTATTTATTAAATTTGCTAATTAGTAGAAATGGTAAAAAATTAAAAAACCTAAACTAAAATCAGGAGAGAAAAATGGCAGCACTACATGTAACGGACGCGACTTTCGAAGAAGAAGTTATTAAATCCGAAATTCCGGTACTCGTGGATTTTTGGGCTGAATGGTGCGGACCCTGCAAAATGGTCGGACCGACAATCGAAAAGCTTTCGGAAGACTACAAAGGTAAGGTCAAGATAGCAAAGCTTGATGTGGACAGCAATCAGAATATTGCCGCAAAATACAGCATTCAGTCAATTCCAACAATGATGATATTTGTTAAGGGTCAGGTTGTGGACGGAATGATGGGGGCGCAGCCTGAATCTGCGATAAAATCAAGACTTGACAAGTATGTAAACTAGAACCGGGGATATATGAAAAGATCAGTTGTTAAGCTGATATTCCTTGCCTCCGGGGGACTTGCAGGATATTTGTATTATTACTATATAGGATGCAATTCCGGGGGCTGAGGCATAACATCGAACCCGTGGGGTTCGGTATTTTACGGGGCTTTATTCGGATACATAATTTCGGGATTTAGCTATCATAATAACAAGGAGAACGATGATGAAAATAAAAGCAGTTCAGACAGGTGACCTTTCTTTTGAAATTGACCAGTCTGGTCATAAATATACTTTGGATACAACGGTCGAGAACGGGGGATCGGATAAAGGCCCGACACCCAAGCCTTTGCTTTTGAGCGCTTTAATGGGGTGCAGCGGAATGGACATTGCCTCTATTTTAAAAAAAATGCATGTTGATCATAAGAATTTTTCCATGACAGCAGAGGGTCGGTCTGCAGAAGATTATCCCCAGATCTACGAGGAAATATTTGTAGAATATATTTTTCGCGGCAGTGAGGATATCGATGGTTCAAAGCTCAAACGGGCTGTTGAGCTATCCCTTACCAAATACTGCCCGGTTGCGGCAATGCTGTCAAAAAGCAGTGGTATCATCTACAAAATATTTTTGAATGACAGGATGCTTTATGAAGAAAGATTGTGAAAATAAGATCTATCTTAAAGATCATAAGAGAGCTGCAGAAATATTTAAAGCTCTGAGTAACCCGAAGAGGATCAATATACTGCTTGCACTCAGAGAGGAAAAATGCCGTGTGGGCAATATGGCCAAATGCTTAAACGAAGCATTTCCGATCATTTCTCAGCAGCTGGCGATCCTTAAGCGCTGCGGTCTGGTCACAAAGACCAGAAACAAAAAGAATGAGATTTATTATAGCGTTGCCGATGAATTTGCGGATGAGATTTTGGACCTGATCGAAAAAAAAGGGTAATAAATATCATCTCACACCCGTATTTCTGCATTTCGTCGGACTTTGGTTTGAAATGCTCCCGGTTTGTGGTACATTACCTGTGTAATTGAAATAAACAGGTAAAAAAAGGAGCATAAAATGAAGAACTATAAAGAAAACAAATTGACTGCAGAAGACAGAAAAGAGATAGCAAAAGTAGATATGAAATTCAAATTCAGACAGTCAATGTTCAGGATACAGAGGCACCTGATCTAAAAAAGCACCTCTCATAACTCACTCCTAAAGCGAAAAAGTCCCGGAAAATACCCGGGGCTTTTTTTTATTTGCCGATCCTGAACTCATCGTCTAAAATATCCATATACACATCATCATACTCGACGCCTTTCAGGATCACATTTTTCCTTCTGCGGCCTATCTCCTTAAAACCGACCTTTCTGTATGAAGCAATAGCCCTTTTGTTGAACGAAAAGCATTTGAGCATCACATTTCTAAAGTTCAGATAATCAAAACCGTATGCGAGAAGCAGCGACAGAGCCTCGGTCCCATAGCCTTTGCCCCAGTAAGCTTTATTTCCGATAAATATCCCGCACTCCGCGTTCCGTTCATGGTGGTTTATTTTAAAAAATCCGCAGTTGCCGATAGCTTCATCCTTAACAGGGTCGATGATCGCATAATTATGTTCCTTCGCCAGTTTTTCAAGAACTTCGCGTTCTTGCTCAAGACAGAAATTCTGCATATAATTCCCGAGACCCTCCGCGACCTCAACATCGTTCATCCACTTCGTATAGACAGGATAATCATCAATATTGATAGGGGAAAGGTAGCATTTTTTGCCCGTCATCTTCTTAAAATATCTCATAAACACCTCCGTTTGCACAATAGTACAATTTACGCAAATTCCCAATAATATACAAGTAGCGCATCTCACACCCGTATTTCTGCATTTCGTCGGACTTTAGTTTGAGATGCTCCCGGTTTGTGGTATATTACCTGTGTAATTGAAATAAACAGATAAAAAAGGAGCATAAAATGAAGAACTATACAAACGCGATTATGAAACCCGAAGACAGAAAGCAGATCGAAAAAATTGACATCAGATTTAAATTCAGAAGCCAGATCAACAAGCACAACAGACACTTCGGTTTCTAAAAAAGGAGAAAACCACTTCTCATAACTCACTCCTCAATGAAAAGTCCCGGAAATTCCGGGGCTTTTTTATTTGTAATTATATATTTAAAATATATTTATTTAGCTTTTTTAGGTTTGCTAACCAACGCAATAATATTCGTCGGGGGAAGAATAATAGGCTGTAATCCAGCTTTGCCGGTTATACCTGAAATGTGTTCCCGTAAATATGGGAAGATTAAAGCTGCGGCATTATTTTCCGCAAATTCTTTAAGCGGCATATTGGAGGTATCACCTTCAACAGAAAAAACTCCTACCATTGAGCAAGTGAGTTTAAAATTATTATTTTTCTCTGTTATTTCTGCGGTTAATTCCGATTCTAAAATTTTGTTATCAGGAGAGATGCTGTTGTT
>JAWOER010000017.1:0-2535 GCA_046482655.1 Candidatus Delongbacteria bacterium
GGAAGATCCTATTCAGGAAATAATCAATGACCTTGTAATGCTTATAAAGATAGAAACAGGTGTAAAGAGCAGTATAGGCAAGGTTTATCAGAACATTATACAACTTTATCATGAGGCAGGAAAATTCAGTGACAAAATGGAGTATCTCACCTCATACATTATTTCTATGAATAACCATAACAGAGGCGAGGATACAGAAAGTCTGAAATTCTATATCAGTGCTTTTTTAAAAAATTATACTATTAATGAAATATTCGACTATACAAAACAGTATCTTGCAGAAATGTCTATAACGGAGGACCGTTTTCTGGATCTTATATATGAAGTTCGGGAAGAAATGCAGTCAGGATCAGAAAAAGAACCGGAAAAATTAAACGGAGAACTTCTTATTGAGTGTATCTCCGGACTGACGGACGGAAAGATCGTGGATATGGACAAAATATACAGCCTTTTGGATGATTATGACAGCAATGCCCCTCTGTTCAAAAGAGCCAATCTTTTTTTATCCCTGCATTCAAACAAGGATTATTCGAACACGGTCAATACTCTTTTGCAGGATATTATAATGCTTTACGGAAAAGGATATTCAAATACCGCACAGAAATACGCCACAGCTCTGGCAAAATACCTTTTCTATGTAAAGCAGGATCACAGCGGGTTTCTTTCTTTTACAAAACTTTCCCTTAAAATTAATGGGGAGATATTTGTAAATTCACCACAGAAGATAAAAGATTCTATTATGAATGATCCGGATATAAAGCTGCTTAAAGACATTATTAACAATCTTAAAATGCGATTCAGGAAGTGAGAGTGAGAAAAATAAACACAATAATCATTCACTGCAGTGCCACAGAATTCGGAAATAAAGCGCTTTTTAAACGCTGGCACAAAAAGATCGGCTGGGACGATGTAGGCTATCACTTTATAATAAATAACCCCTACCCGAAGAAAAGATACTGGATCGACAAGACTCCGGATTTTTCAGCTGACGGCAGAGTAGAAAAAGGCCGACCGGTTGAAGTTCAGGGAGCCCATGTCAGGCTCCATAATGAGAATAGTCTGGGTATATGTCTTGTAGGTGACAGGACTTTTACCGCAAAGCAATTCGAATCGCTTAAAAAACTTGTGAACAAACTCTCGGCAGAATACAAGATAAAGAGTATTACGGGGCATTACGAATATGACACTGCCATTGAGCAGGGCAAAAGCTGCCCGAACATAGATATGGATCATTTGAGAAAAATACTGAAAATATTCCAAAAGCGAATCAAGGATCGATAAAGGCCAGAGTCTTAAAATTCCGTTTTTATCAGCCTCATTAATCAGAACTATTTTGAAAGTATAAAATTTTGGAGAACGCAGAACAAAAATGAGGTTGATCTCATAATTGACGAAAAATCCGCCCTGTTTATATACCTTGCTATTCCGCTTTATATTGTGTATATTCGGTCAACATTATTTTAAACCGGGTTTTTAAATTAATCGAAAAAGCATAAAAAACACAAAGAGGAAAAGAATTTGAAAAATGCTTCATTTAACACATTAAATCTGATCGAACCGATCTTAAAAGCTATAGATGAGGAAGGTTATACAACGCCTACGCCGATACAGGAAAAAGCCATACCGCTCGTACTTAAAGGAAGAGACCTGCTCGGGTGCGCACAGACGGGAACGGGAAAAACTGCCGCTTTCGCAGTACCGATCCTGCAGATGATGAGTTTGTCAAAACAGAAATTCGAGAAGAAAAGAAAGGTAAAAGGTCTTATCCTTACGCCAACGAGAGAACTCGCGATCCAGATAGAGGAAAGTTTTAATTCGTACGGAAGGCACCTGAACCTTAAGAATAAGGTCATCTTCGGAGGAGTAAGCCAGGGTCAGCAGGTTTCGGCTCTTAAAAGCGGAGTTGATATTATTATAGCTACGCCGGGAAGGCTTTTGGACCTTATGGGTCAGGGTTATATCTCGCTCAAAGATATTGAATATTTTATTCTCGACGAAGCTGACAGAATGCTCGATATGGGCTTTATTCACGACATCAAAAAAATGCTCGCTGTGCTGCCGAAGAAGAGACAGTCGCTGTTCTTTTCGGCCACGATGCCTCCTGAGATAGTTAAACTTGCGGGGACCATTCTGGTCAATCCGGAAAAGGTTTCGGTAACTCCCGTCTCATCAACAGTTGATACGATAGACCAGTATGTTTATTTCGTGGACAGAGGCAACAAGAACAAGCTGCTCGTTGACATTTTAAAGGATAAAAAGATAAAAACAGCTCTAGTTTTTACCAGAACTAAGCACGGTGCGGACAAGGTTGTAAGAGTGCTGAACAAACAGAATGTGACCGCAGAGGCCATTCACGGAAACAAGGCTCAGAACGCAAGGCAGAGAGCTCTGTCGAACTTCAAGACGCAGGCTACGCGAGTTCTTGTCGCCACTGATATTGCTGCAAGAGGGATCGATGTGGACAACTTGGAATATGTGATCAACTACGAAATGTCGAATATTGCAGAAATGTATGTTCACCGCATAGGCAGAACA
>JAWOER010000038.1:0-4458 GCA_046482655.1 Candidatus Delongbacteria bacterium
TTGGCAAAGGGCTTTGGTTCCGGATGCGGCACCGAAATATTATATTGCTCCCTGTCTCTGAAGACCGGACTGTGAACGGTGAGTGCGAACCTGTGCCAGAATGCGGAGTCAATGAGCCCGGCTTCGAAAAGCTGGCGGAGTACTTCGGCCGAATCGATCAGGTCCTGAGTGGTCTCTGTCGGGAATCCGTATATCATGTACACATGTACCAGAATTCCGGCCGACTTGAAATTTTTTATCACACTGACCGCATGCTCAACACTTACGCCCTTGTTCATAGACAAAAGCGTTCGCCGACAGCCTGATTCAAGCCCGCCGACAGCTGCGGTAAAGCCTGACTGTTTAAGCAGTCTGCACACATCTTCGGTAAAAGCTTTGTCGAACCGGATATTTCCCCACCAGCTGATCTTTATATTCTGCCGCAAAAGTTCCAGGGCAAGCCTGATCGCAGAAGCAGGAGGAATCGCTTCATCCGTAAAGTGGAAACGGGTCAGCTTTGTCTGAGCGGTCATTTTTCTTATATCGTCAACAATATCGTCAATTTTTTCAGGCGAATAATCGCTTATATAGGGAAGAGATGTATCACAGAAATTGCATTTGTGCCAGTAGCAGCCTTTTGCAAGCCTGATTTTGAGTGTGTTTTTTTCTGACCACAGCCTCATCATAGGATTTACGGATTCAAAAACGGGTATATAATCACTCATATCCAGATCAGAGTAATCAGGGGTACCCCTTTTTATCTGTGCAGGTCTGCCCGGGTTGTCGTAAAATTTCACTTTACCGTCTTCTGAGCAGTATGTTCTCACAAGCTGATCCTTATCTGTCTTTCCCTTGGCGTATTCAATTATCTTCAAAAGGGGAAGTTCTCCGTCATCCAGGCAGATGAAATCGGCAAAATTAAAAATACCGGGATCGGTGAGGCGCCTTAGTTCGGTATTAATATAGCCTCCTCCCATAACTATGATCTTGTCGGGGTCTTTCATTTTGATAAAATTTGCAGCCTTGAGAGCGCCTATGAGCATGCCGGGGAAAGGGATCGTAAAAGCGATAATTTCAAAATATTCAAATCCGGACTTTTGGAGTTCTTCTTCAATAATTTTATCCATAAGATCATTTTTTTTCAAAATTTCGCTCTTTATGCCGTCAAACACAGGCGGGCTCAAAGCAAGTTTTTCTGCGTATGAGGAAAATCCGTATTCGGGGAATATCGACCTATAGAACAAAAAAATGTCTTCGAGATATAAAGAGGCAAGATATTGCGCATATTCTGTTCCCGAAAGATTAGCAGTATTTTTGTCCAGTGCGGACAATGACATTTTCCACACGGGCAGGTATTTACCGGACAGTATAATATTTTTTGCCTCAGGATCTTCTCCTTTAAGAAAACTTGTCACGGTCTCTATCGTATTTACATAAGCCTCAAAATTTATTGTAAAGAATTCTGCGGCATCGCCCTGTATTTTTTTGCGGACGATATTTTCTTTTAACCTTTCAAGCCCCTGTTTTGAATAAAGTCTTTGTGCCGTTTTTATGCCCAGATCAAAGACTGAAGAACTGACACCGTTGGTCTTTAAATATCCTTTAAGGAGCGGGATTGAGGCATAAGGTGTGTTGAGCTGAGAAAAAGGGGGCGATATTAGTAAGGTTTGCATATATCTTCTTTAATTAATTCAATTTTTTAATTTAATAAATTTTTTCTTGTAATTCAAGTCAATAAAGCTTAATCTTTGAGTGTTGCGGCAAAAGTATTGTCTGAAGTTGTTTTTTAAAAAAATAAAAAGGTTGGATCTATGAAGGAAAAGGCGTCCCCTATAAACACTATCTGGCTTATAATGATACTTATATCCGTAGCCGTTGCGGCTTTTACAGGAAATATGGAGGCTGTTACCAAAGCCAGTTTTGATTCTGCAAAATCGGCTGTAACTCTCGCTATCGGCCTGATCGGTGCAATGGCCCTGTGGCTCGGACTCATGAAGATACTCGAAGCCGCAGGTGCCCTGGATTTTATTTCCAGAGCGATATATCCATTAATGAAAAAACTTTTTCCAAATATACCGGAGGGACATCCGGCACTTTCTGCGATGATCATGAATATTTCTGCAAATATGCTCGGACTCGGTAACGCCGCCACTCCCATCGGAATCAAAGCGATGAAAGAACTGGAAGAGATCAATCCTAAAAAAGGAACGGCCACAGATTCTATGGTGCTTTTTTTGGCTATAAACACATCAAGCGTAACTATACTCCCGCTCGGAGTCATCACGATCCGTGCGGTTGCAGGGGCACATTCTCCGGCATCAATCATCATCCCCGCTATTCTTGCCACGCTCTGTTCGACCATAGTCGCCGTCATTGCCTGCAAATTTTTTTCCGATAAGTCAAACGTGGAAAAAATTGGGAATATTTCTGCACTTTCGGAATCTAAGAGCGCCCGGGCAAAAAAAACAAAGACCCCTTTTTACAAGATCGCCATATTTGTAATTTTTTCTGCACTTATAGCCGTTTCGGTAATAATCAGTGTACTCAACGCCGAAACTATTGGATTTGATGCCTTCTTTAAGGCTTTCTCCAACTGGCTGGTACCGCTTCTTATTGCCTTTTTTCTGCTCGTAGGATACATGAAAAGTGTAAAAGTTTATGAAGTTTTAACAGAAGGCGCCAAAGAAGGTTTTAACACAGCTGTACGGATCATACCCTTTATGGTGGCGATATTCGTTGCTATAGGAATGTTCCGCTCTTCAGGCTCATTAGAGCTGCTCGCAACAGCAGTAAGCCCTTTTACAGATCTTATCGGCCTTCCGACCGAAGTCCTTCCACTCGCTATCATAAGACCCCTTTCCGGCAGCGGAGCATTCGGTATCACAGCTGAGATAATCAATAATGCACCGAATTCGTTCTCTGCATACCTTGCTTCGGTAATGCAGGGATCAACTGAGACCACATTTTATGTCGTCGCTGTTTATTTCGGTGCTGTCGGTATAGTCAGGACAAGGCATGTCATAAAAGCGGCACTTCTCGCTGATGCGGCAGGTGTTATCGCTTCGCTCATTTTTGCGAGGATATTTTTTAATCTGATGTAATTAAGGATTAGAGGGAAAAGATCTAATGTGCATTCAGTATGAAAAATGCAAGGAAAAAAGTCGAGAAATTTTAGCGGACGGTGTTTGGGATTGACAAAACAATCTTTTATGATTATATTTGCAATGTAATACGAAAATAGTAGTATATTGCAAATGGGAAAAGAAATTGAAAATATGAGGCTCGAAGACTATATAATCGAACTGAGGTCTAAAGGAAAGTACACATTGAACTTCAAAGATCTGCAGCAAAAGTTCCCTGAAAGATCAAAAGAAGCTCTAAGACAGAGTGTTTTCAGATTAAAATCGAATAATTCCCTGGCTCATTTGAGAAGAGAATTTTATCTTATTATACCTCCTGAATATTCCTCCCGCCCCGGACTGCCTCTTTATTTATTTATTGACGACCTGATGAAATTTCTTAAAAAAGAATACTATGTCGGCCTTTTCTCAGCAGCTTCTCTACACGGAGCTTCTCACCAGAGCCCAATGACCGGCGACATAGTAGTTAACGGTTCGCCTGTAAGACCAATAGAAAACGATAATTTTTCGATCAAGTTCTATACCAAAAAAAACATATCAGCCGGACACATAATCAAAATGAAATCCGATTCAGGTTATTTTAATGCCTCTTCAGCAGAATTGACGGCAATTGATCTGATCTATTACAGCAGTAACTGGGGAATAGAAAGAGTGTTGACCGTGATATCGGATCTTATTGAACATATAAAACCTTCAAAACTGTATAATTGTGCTCTGGAGCATAATCCCTCTGCCGTAAGAAAGCTGGGATTTCTATTCGACGAATACTTCAGAGAAAAAAAACTGGCGGATAAATTGTATGCGGCTTTCTTAAAGAACAAAAGTTCGAATTATTTATACCTTGCACCGTCTGAAAAAAAAGAAGGCGAAAAAAATAGTAAGTGGCTGATAGTTAAGAACATAGATCTCGGCGGGCAATATGATACCTAGAGGATATATTGAAGAGTGGCGCAGCAGTGCTCCCTGGCCGGAATCCTTTCAGGTCGAGCAGGATCTGATATTGAGCAGAATAATAACTGATCTGTTCAATAATGATTTTTACCGGAGATATTTACAGCCTGTT
Source organism: Candidatus Delongbacteria bacterium (assembly GCA_046482655.1). Classification (GTDB taxonomy): domain Bacteria; phylum UBA4055; class UBA4055; order UBA4055; family UBA4055; genus SLFX01. Next base: position 4,183 of record JAWOER010000038.1, read on the forward strand.
AAGGCCGGGTGTTAAATACGATGCGAAAATAGCTTATGATACGGTTCGAGAAAAAATATTGGAAAAAATCTGATGTGCATTCAATCGGAAGCGACACTTGAGAAAAAACTCATCGAGCAGCTTAAAATTCAGGGCTATGAGAGAGTTTCAATACATGATGAAAAAGACCTGACGGCGAACTTCAAGACCCAGCTCGAAAAGCACAACAAAACTATTTTTTCGAAATCGGAATTTAATAAGATACTAAATCACTTGGACGGCGGAACGATATTCGAC
>JAWOER010000055.1:0-4252 GCA_046482655.1 Candidatus Delongbacteria bacterium
CTTCCCATATCCGCCAGGTCGCCCCCGCCTACCACCGGGAACACCTTGAATTTGATGGAAAAAAGATACATCAACAGTATCCCGAGGTAGAAGGCCGGGATCGAAAGCCCCAAGAAAGGTGTACTCAACGGTCTTAAAAATGAGCAGGAGATAGACAAGAACCTGGTTGACGCCCAACAGGCAAGAAGGATAATGGACAGACTTGTAGGATACAAGATCAGCCCTTTTTTGTGGAAGACAATTTCCAACGGATTAAGTGCAGGGAGAGTTCAGTCCGTCGCTCTCAGAATAATTTGTGAAAGAGACAAGGAAATATCGGAATTTAAACCTGATGAATTCTGGAAGATCAAAGCGGATTTTTCCACATCCAAGGAAAGTTTTACTGCAGAACTAAATAAGATCGATGAAAAGGAATTCAAACTGATTTCTGAAGATCAGACAAAAGAAGTTACAAAAGAAATAAAACGCTCAAAATATTCCATTTCCAACATAAGCAAAACAAAGATCAGAAAATCACCGATGCCCCCTTTTATAACCTCTACTCTGCTTCAGGCGAGTGTCAATAAACTCGGTTTCTCCTCCAAGAAAACCATGCAGATAGCTCAGCAGTTATATGAAGGTATAGAACTTGGAAAAAAGGGTGTGACCGGTCTGATAACATATATGAGAACCGATTCAACAAGGGTATCGAACGATGCGATAGACGAATTGAGAAGCTATATAAGCAGAAAATTCGGCGTTGAATATGTTTCACCGAGCGTAAGAAAATTCAAGTCGAAAAAGAATATTCAGGACGCGCATGAAGCAATCAGGCCGACCAGCGTAAATAACGCTCCCAAGTCCGTTCAGTCGTATCTTACAAAAGAACAGCTGAAACTTTATAAGCTTATATGGACAAGGTTTGTCGCTACTCAAATGAAAGAGGCTGTATATGAGCAGACAGCAATAGATATAACAGGCGGGAGGTTTAAATTCAAAATATCGGGAAGAAAAAATCTCTTTTCAGGTTTTCAACAGGTTTTTAATGATACTGATATATCTGTTGACAACGGTGATCAGGACAGTGAAAAGAATCTTCCCAAAAAACTGGATGTCGGGATGCTTGTAAATCTTAGTGATACAGAGTCGGAACAGCATTTCAGCAAACCCCCGGCAAAATTTAACGAAGCTTCTCTTACCAAAGAGCTCGAAGAAAAAGAGATAGGACGACCCTCTACATACGCTACTATTATTGACAGGCTCATATATCAGAAATATGTGGAAAAGAAGGAAAAAAAGCTCACTTCTACCGAGCTGGGTAACCTTGTAAATAAAATACTTGTTGAGAACTTTAATGAAATATTCAATGTAAAATTTACCAAGAAAATGGAATCAAGCCTTGATAAGATCGAGTACGGCGAAGTAGAGATGACAGAAATACTAAATAAATTTTACAAACCTTTCGAAAAAACCCTGGAAACAGTTGTAAAAAAGACCGGGGATATAAAGAAAGATACGGAAAAATCTCTAAACAAGATCTGTCCCAGATGCAAAAAGGGCCATCTGATATACAAATGGGGAAAGAACGGAAAATTCATCGCCTGTGACAATTTTCCCGCCTGTAAATATACCTCTTCTCTGGAGGATAATGACAACTGTGAAAAAGGCAAACCCCCAAAAGAATACGGTATATGTCCAAAGTGTAACAAGGGCAAACTGATAGAAAAAAAGAACAGATCCGGACAGACTTTTATTGCTTGCGACCAGTACCCAAAGTGTAAGTATATTCATAACGAAAACATATCCGTGAAATGTCCTGAACCCGGCTGCGACGGTACTATAAAAGGCAAGATGACAAGAAAAGGCAAGAAATTCTACGGATGCACGAATTTCCCAAAATGCAATTTTGCATCGTGGAATAAGCCTGTAGAAGGAAAATGTGATAATTGTGGTTTTGAATTACTTGAAGAACGGCAGGATCGCAGAAGTAAAACCGTTAAACTCGTATGTCCAAGATGTAAGAGTGAATATAAAATAAAATGAAATTTTTTGTTGTGTTTAAAAGTATTATGTTGCATATTTAGTCCTATGACATCGGAAACTATGTTGAAAGAGAGAAAGATCATGCTAAACAGCAAAATTATTTGCTTGACAAAAATGAATGAAAAGCTTTATATTCATACGAGATGTATCAAACATAACAAACTAGGTTGATTTATGCGTAAAATTGCTATACTGTCATCAAAGGGAGGTACAGGAAAGACCACTACCTCGATCAATTTGTCCCATGCTCTGTCTTTGATGGGGAGGAGCGTTCTGCTTGTAGACAGCGATCCTCAGAACACTATAGGGATCGTTTTTAATGTTAATCCCGAAAAAACTCTGTGCGATCTGCTCCTCAAAAGAAGAGCCTCGATCGTAAAGGTCAGAGAAAAGCTTCACATTATTTCTTCGGGAGGAAAGAACCTTGTCGACACGGAAGCTAAGCTGATGAAAAAATTCGGAAAAGAATATAAGCTTAAAAAGAATCTTTCTCATCTGGACGGTGTTGACTATGTCATCGTGGACTGTGCGCCCTCTATAAATCTTATAAATGTGAATGTGCTTACTTACTGTGACGAGGTCGTAATACCGATATCGATGGATTTCTTGTCCCAGATAGGAGCAAACCAAATCCTGGGTATGATCGACAGCGTCAGTAAATCATACAACAAAAATCTGGACATATTGGGTGTTCTTCCGGTTTACTATAACGAAAAAAGAAAAATCTCACTGGAAACAGTCGCTATACTCAAGGATTTTTTTAAAGAGAAGCTTTTTAATACTTATATCAGAGAAGATGTGAATCTAAAAGAAGCTCCGAGTTTCATGAAGACTATATTTGAATATGCTCCTGATTCGTGGGGAGCTCAGGATTATTTTAAACTGGCTAACGAAATAGATAATAAATAAGCATCAGGATCAGATAAATGGCAGCAGATTCAAAAAAAGAATCAAAAAGTATTGGTAGAAATATTTTTGCTGAAAGAAAAGGCGATACACCCAAAGAATCTAAAAACGATATCAAGCCTGATCCTGCTCCGGTCAAGAAAGATGAGAAGCCCAAAAGCATCGGAAGGAATATTTTTTCCGAAGTCTCCAAATCGACCGGATCCAAACCTGCACAGTCTTCCGGAGATGACCTCAAAATAATAGAAAAATCCACCTCTGATTTTTCAGAAAAAAAGGCGAAATCTTCGGATAAGTCAGTTAAATCAAAAATAAATGCCGTACACATAACCAATGAGAATGTTGTTTTCGCTCAGACTTCGTATGACGGGTTCCAGTATAAATTACTTAATCTGCAAGTGGTCCCCATAGAACTGCCCCAGATAACCGAAAAGAATGTATTCGAAAACAAAGACGAAAAAAGCCAGATGATAAAGAATCTTCAGATAGAAGCCGTCGATAAGGTATTCAGCAGAGCCGGCGTTTCAAAAAATGATCCCCTTATCGTGAGTTCTCTGAACGGACAGAAGATCATTTTAAAGCAAATATATGTTCCGAATACCCCTCCCGAAAACATTGATACAGAATTGCCCACCCTGGTAAAATCTCCTTTCAATCAGGTTATGAGCCGCTATGAGTATATAACATTGAGTTCTGACGGTATGAATCACACACTCTTGGTGTGTATCGCAGATAACAGTGTCTTTTTTGACACTCAATCCCTTTTGGTGGCCGCCGGTGTAGAGTGTAAGATAATGGATGTGGACAAAATGGCTGTTGTAAATCTATATAATGAATCCATAAAACCCCCGGAAGGCACGGTTTCATGCATAATCGACATCAGTTACGATCACGCCCACATATTTATCGTCCCCAACGGCAAAGAAGAGTTGTACATCAGGAATATTGATTTTAACTATAATACATTCAAAAAGACCCTGCAGAAGAACAGGGATATTACAATGGCAGAAACAGAAGAAATGATAAGAAGTCGTAACTTTTATGACTATGTCACAAGCGCTTTTGAGGCTGAAACTACAGAAAACCTGAATCAGCATTTCTCTGTCAAAAAATATATCAGAATGCAGTTTTTAAGAGAATTACAGAAAACATTTCAGTATTACGCCCAGCAGAATCTCAGTAAAATTCCCTCAAAAATATATATTACGGGGAAAGCTCTGGAAATGAATAAATTTGCTCAATTTGTGAATAAGAACACAGATATACCGTGCGAAAAACTTGATGTTTCGGGTTTTTTCAACGGTGATGTTTCGGTAACTGAATA
>JAWOER010000072.1:0-7013 GCA_046482655.1 Candidatus Delongbacteria bacterium
CCACCGAGCAGGTTGGGAGCCACGACGAACCACCGGTCGGGCATTATAACTGCCAGCGGCATACTTTTATCCATTTTTTCGCACAAAGCTTCGAACTCTGAAAAGAACCTGTCCTCTCCAATTTTTTGGTCGTTTCTCCTTTCAATAAGGTAATCTGCTGCCTCCAGGACCGAATATACATCGGAAAAATCCACAGAATCATAGCTGTCTTCTCCCAGAACCAGCTTTGAAAAAACAAGATCATCTATCTGAATACCCGGGTTAAAATTGCCGGTATTCCTTCTTCTTCTTGATTCTAAAAGTATAATACCTTTGGACTGCAGCTTCCTTAGGCATCCGAGTATCCTTATATAATTCCTGTCACCTCTTTTTATGTCGTCGGACTCAAAATTATCCATATCTACAAAAGGGTTCTCGAAACTGAATTTTAAAATAAACGCGAATACGGCGGCTTCTTCGGCAGTGAGACAATAAAGTTTCATGAGTTCCTGCAGGCCATCATTGGGGACAGGATTTAAAAGTGATTCGGTGTTCTCGGCGAATTCTATCAGTTTGTAGTGCAGGCTTTCTTTCATTTTATTACCTCCGGGGTTTGATTTTAACTCTGAAGGTAATATAACACCTTGTCAACGCCACATAATGGCGCAGTGGAGAAAATACTACAAAAATTTCTCGCTCATCTCTCTGATCTTCTTCTGCCACTGTTCTCTCAAGTCGGGTGGTGAAATGATCTCTGCGCTTGTTCCGAACGAAAGTGTTCTTGAAATGAGCTCTACTGCTCCTTTTTCGGGATAGTCCAGCCTTATCTGCGCATATTTTTTCCCGTCGGCATCATGCTCTATCGTAGTGAACTGTTTCTGGTGCCATACGAGTTCTGTCGCGTCGTCGGCTGCGGTTCCGTATATGTTTATGACTGCTCTTTTTATATCCTCGTCCATATAGATCCCGAAGCTTTCTGTAAAGCTGTAATCAGGGACATCGTTCGTATAATATTCGCCTTTGAGCAATTTTGAACCTTTTATGTGGGCGGCTTTGTAGATCCTTACGGTGTTGTAGTCATCTTTCCTTTTTTTGTCGGATCTGATATATAGTGCTGTCACATACCATTTTCCGTTATAGTAAACCAGCTTTAGCGGCTGAACCTTGACTTTGTTCCTGAAGTATGAAAATTGCATCAGGGTTTCTGTCTGCATACTGTTTATGATCCTTTCACAAACCTTGTTATAATGCGACCTCTTTTTTAGATGATAATGCCCGGATATGTAATATTCGATATTTTTGTAGAGTCTTTTGTGTACGGGGTCAGCCAGTTCTTCCAGTATCTGCAGCACCTTGTCGTAATCTCTCGGTTCAGGCGTAACCGATCTTCCTGTTGCGTATGGCGGAAAGAAATACTGACTGTTAACCATGCTTCTGACAAACGCGTAGAAGAAGATAAAATCATCTTTTACCATAAGTTTTTTGTAATACTCCAGCATCTCTGTTCTCATTTCTCTTTTGGTACGGTCAACCACATACCTGTCCTTTTCCCTGTCGTATTTTACCGAAAGATAATTTCTTAAGTCCGACATAAACCGTGTGAAAGTCCTTTCGCTTATCCTGCACTCCCTTATAAAATTTCCTTTTCTGATATATCCCTTTCCTGTAAGTTCTGAGAGCGCTGCGAGAACTCTTTCTATGGTGTATTTTTCAGCCGCCATTATTTGCGCTCCTTGCTGTAAGCAACATAAATATCAGCTTCTATCATTACATCATTCTCGTAAAAAGGATGCACGAAATAAAGATTTCCGGCATCGTCACGAGTAGGTTCGCCCGCAAACTGACGGACTATAACTTCGGGCATCGACCAGCCTCCTGTTTCTCTTTTCGAACGGTAAATTGCGGGTGTTCCAAGATGGTTCCTCATAAACCAGAGTTCATCTCCGTTTGACGAAACGAAAGGAAATCCGTCCATACCTGTCGTGTTCAATTCAGAAATATTCTCTGCATCAGACCATACAGATCCATCCCTTGTAGTCTGCCAAAGATCATAGTCCCCGGCCCCATCTTCTCTGTCCGAATGAAAATACAGATCGTTACCGGTGATATGTACTTCACCGATCTGAAGTTCATTCATAAGCCTGTCACCGCAGTATTTCCAGTTCCTCCATTTTCCGTCGGTCAGTTCGGCGGTAAACATATTGACTCCTGTGTATCCCTCCCTTGCAGAAGCGAACCACATTTCGTCATCCTGAACACATACCGCACCGTCCAGAGCGAGTTTTCCCGGATACTGAAGCCATAACCTTTCAGCTTCGCTCCATTCTCCATCCTCTGACCTGTGAGACACCCATACTCCTGTCACCTCATCTAGAAGCTGTTCATTAACAGGCACCCTGACATCGGGAGTGAAGAAAAAATACATCGTGTTGCCGTCCGGTGTCACGAATGGTGAATCCTCTACGCCGGAGGTGTTTATCGCGGGTCCGAGAGGAACAGGCTGTTCAAATTCATCAGAATCAAGTATCGGGGGATGAAAATCTGTTTCGGGGGTTCTTTTTATAATGTCCGCCGGCAGTTTATCATGCCTGTCAACCTTCGGATATGACAGATTTTCCTCATCTTCGCTGCAGGATATGACCATAAAAATCATCAACAGTGTGGTAATAAATTTAACCATATTATTCTTCATAGCTTTACCTCCCCTGAATTATAACCGTAGATAATGTAACATTTATTTTCGGTTTTTCAAAATTTTTCTTATATTTAAGCCCGAAATAAAAGGACGGAACGCAATGCATAATCAGATCATCTTTCAGCAGATATCCATACTAGGGCTCCTTGCTTTGACGGGATTCGCCGCTCAGAAATTTTCCATGTTCCCCGAAGGTTTTCATCTCGGCCTGAACAAGCTCGTAATGAAGATCACCCTTCCTCTTATGATATTCACATCGCTTTCAAAGATCGAATTCTCGATAGAAGTTATTAAAAGCTCCGCTTTCGTTCTGATCTTCGCCTATGCTTCGATGTTTATGCTTCTCGGAGCGGGTACTCTGACGGGAAAACTTCTCAGGCTTAAGGGAGGCACTTACACCGTCCATAAGCTACATACGACTTTCGGTAATATCGCTTTTCTCGGCTATCCCTTAATAGATTCGCTTTTTCCGGGAGGAAAGGGACTTTTTTACGCAGTGATCTATCATATCGCATTAGAATCGGTTCTGTGGACGCTCGGCGTGATAATTTTCAATAAGGGAAAAAGTGTCAGCATCGGCCATAATCTTATGCACCTTTTAAACCCGAACACTTTCGCTTTTGCACTGGGCATTACAGGTTTTATTTTTCAGATCAGACTACCCTATATTTTGGATAAATCCATGACTGGTCTGGGCAGCACGACGCTTTATCTTTCCATGATCTATATCGGAATAACCCTGAGCAGGATCAGCATCGGGGGCACGCTGAAAGAATCTTCGATCTATGTTCTGACTTTCACGAAATTGATATTAGTTCCTTTTGTTATGATTTTTCTGATTGACATGATCTTAAGCCTGACAGGTTTAAGTATGGACGATACGGCGAAAGCTGTGACCGTTCTTCAGACTGCTACACCCTGCATGGCTACGATAGTCATCATGGCCGGAAATTTTAATTCCGACGCCGACCTTGCAGCAAAAAATTTCTTCCTTACCACAATGCTGAGTATTTTTACACTTCCGCTGATTTACTGGCTGATCGATATCATCTGATCTTGATGGACGCTATGCTGACCAGCGCGAGTATTATGCTCACGATCCAGAACCTCTGAACTATTTTGGGCTCCGACATTCCCCTGAACTGAAAAGTGTGGTGTATGGGCGCTCTGAAAAAGATCCTTCTTCCCAGCCATTTGATGCCTATCTTTTCCTGAATAAGAACGGAAAATGCTTCCGCTACGAATATCCCGCCCGCTATTATAAAAAGAAGTTCCTGTTTTACAAGAAGAACTGTCACGCCCAAAAGTCCGCCTATAGCCATCGAGCCCGTGTCGCCCATGAACACGGTCGCCGGATAACAGTTGTACCACAAAAATCCAAGCCCGGCTCCGAAGAGTGCGGCCATTATGATCGTGAGCTCTCCCGTTCCGGGCACGAAGTTAAGCAGAAGGTACCTTGAGTAAACAGCGTTCCCGATAAGGTACGCAAAAATGCCGTAAACCCCGCCCGTCACGATCGATGGAACTGTGACCAGCCCGTCAAGTCCGTCAGCGAAATTGACGGCATTAGATATTGAAAGCATTGTGATAATTACGAACACGATATAGAAGCCGCCGAGATCGACTGAAAAATTACCTTTGAGGAACGGAACGGTTATCTGCGAAACCATACCCTCGGGAAAAGGGGTATAACTGCTGCTGGTAAGTATCCACGCAAGTCCGGCGGCAAACAGTGCCTGTAGAATGATCTTGGTCATTTGGGACATCCCCCTGTCGCTGTTCTTATGCCTTATCTTATCGATATCGTCCTTTGCGCCGATAAGACCGTACCAGATTATTGCCCCGAGAGGCACGAGTGAAAAAACTGAAGTAAGATCACTCCACAAGAGTATCGAAACAAGAAGAGAAAGAATTAGTATGATACCGCCCATAACAGGCGTCCCTTTTTTGTCGCTGATACCGATATCCCCATAATCTCTGACCACATCTCTAAATCCCCTGCGATAAAGCCATTTAATTATCATATTTCCAAAAATCAGAGAAAACAGCAGCGCTGTTATCATTGCTCCGATAGAACGGAAGGATATAGAATTAAACAGTCTGAAAAAAGAAAGTGCAGGGTAATCTTTAGATAAAAATGAAAGGTAGTAGAACATTTTATTTCCCGACATTATTTAACAAGATACAAAAATAAGAAAAATAGTCTTTTAATTCAACAACAATTTTTTAAGTTCCTGAAAAGAACCCGGAATATGAGGAGCTACCGGAAGTGAGTTCAAAAAAGCTCTTCCGTATCTCGTGTTAACTACTCTGCTGTCCAGGATAAGAATTATACCTTTGTCATCCCTGTGCCGGATCAGCCTTCCGACTCCCTGCTTGAGCTTGAGAATAGTTTCCGGTACTGAATAGCCCATGAATGAGTCGATCCCATTCTTTTCAAGCTCTTCTGTTCTGGCCTGAATAACAGGTTCTGTGGGGACAGCAAAAGGAAGTTTACTTATAATCAGAGTATGAAGTGATTCACCGCGGACATCGATACCTTCCCAAAAACTGTCCGTACCCAGCAGAAAAGAGTTCCTCACCGCTCTGAACTGACGGATAAGATTTGTTCTGCTGGTACCCTTGTTCTGAACAGCTATTATTCTGTCCTTCTTTTTAAAGCGTGACCTGATCTTAGAATATACTCTGTTCATCTGAAGATAACTGGTAAACAGTACGAGAGTGCCGTTGTCATACTCATCGCAGAGGTAGTTCAGTATGGTTGTCAGATCATTCTCGAAAACCGCCGTGATCTTCGGTGAAGAAACATATTTTGGAGATATTATTTTGAGTTGGGATCTCAGATCAAAAGGAGTTCCGAGCATTAATGTTTTAAGCCGTTCCGGACCATATTCGTCAAGACCGAGTTTTTTGAGCATATATTTGAAGCGGGATTCAATGGTAAGTGTTGCACTGGTAAATATGATGCTGTCCAGATTTTCATAGAGCTCGGTCCTGAGAAGTTGAGACACATTTAAGGGCGCAGCATAAAGATATAACCTTTCTTTTGTCCGTCCGGAGGAAATTTCATACCAAAAAACATAATTATCCCTGTTGGAATTTAAAAAAAGATCGAAAGAAGCGAGAAGTACTTCGGATTGCTCAGCTACAGATTTTATTTCTGCACTCAGATCGTCAAATTCGTGATTTTTTTCTGCTTCCATTTCCAGTATTATGCAGAGCCTGTTTGTTACCGATACTATATCTTCATAAAGAGATTTAAGGAGCTTGTTGTCTTTTTCAAATGCAAAGACCTCAGAAATGTCTCTGTATCTTTTTTTTATACTCAACATATTGCCGCCCGTACTCTCGTCGGGTATTATAATTTCTGCAGCCAGATCAAATATTCTTTCTGTCTGAATATCAGCGCTCTTCGCTTTTTCTAAAAGCTCATCATTAAGTTTCCTGATCGTTTCACTTTCGGTTTTAAAATGCGGCAGCACCCTCTCGATCCTTACATTCACGCCCTGTCTGTTGTTATTGTTTATCCGCATGAGCAGATTCTTCATCATGAAATAGTTATACTCGAAACCAAGATATTTCGTGGCCGAATTCTCAACATTATGGGCTTCATCTATCACCAGATGCGAATACGATCCCAATACGGCATTTTCTGATGCCATATCCGAAAAAAGGAGTGAATGATTGATTATAACTAAATTTGACTTAAAGGCGTTCTTTCTTACCTTTTGAAGATAGCATTTATTATATTCGGGGCATTTTTTGCCCGAACAATAGCCTTTGTCGGATCTTAACCTGTTCCAAAGAAATCTTGAATAACCCATTTTGAAACCGTTATTTTCCTCAATATCGCCTGTAACTGTCCTTTCTGCCCAATAAATCAGAGGCATAAATTTTTCGTATTCGTCCTCTGTAAGATGATCCTCGGGTCTGTTCAGAAATTTTTTATATCTGAGCAGGCATAGGTAATTATTTCTTCCTTTTAAAAGAACAGCTTTAAAAGAAGATCCGAAAAGATCGTGAAGGATCGGCAGATCCTTAAAAAAAATCTGTTCCTGCAGATTCTTTGTGTTGGTAGATATCATTATCCGTTCTTTATTTATAAGCGAATAAATTATTGATGGTACAAGGTAAGCATAGGATTTACCGACACCGGTACCTGCCTCACAAAGAAGTATCTGATCGTTGCTGAAAGCCCCCATGCAGCTCTGTGCCATGATATGTTGTTCTTCTCTGTATTCATAAGAACCTATCTTTGAACCTATCGCCCCGTCGGCATCAAATATTTTATTGATAATACTATCTTTTGAAAACTCATAAAGCTCTTCATCGGAAGGCG
>JAWOER010000082.1:0-3043 GCA_046482655.1 Candidatus Delongbacteria bacterium
CTTGACCAGCTTACAAAAAGTCTCTTTATTCTTTGGATACGGCACTCTCGGGAAATCTATTTTGAGGAATTCTTTATATTTTTCGCGGTAGGTCGGGCTGTGCAGAACGGCGTAGATGTAATCGAGAATGTCTATCGGCGCGAATGTGCCTGAATCAGCTTCTTTTTCATTCGTGAACTTTAAGCCTAAACCGTCTGCGATCTTTTGAACGATCTCTGAATTCAGGTTCGGAGTTCTTGAGGCTGTTTTCGATTCTTTTTCAGGATATAGATAGAGTGGAAATAATTTTCCTGCACCGAACAATCGAGCACTTGAAGTGATATTACTATCACAAATAATTCTACTCACGAAAATATGATGAAAATTTTTATTTACTTGTCTAGGTACAATTAAAATTTGATTTTCTTTATTAATAACATGTTGGGCAACAATCTTAGCAGGTCTGCTAATAATACTTTCATCGTAGTAGATTTGTCTAAAATCGAAAGGTCTATATTGGTAATTTTGAATATAGCTATTATTATAAATTTTGTTCATAATTCTTTTAAGGATTGGGTAGCCACTGCTATCTTCAACATTATATTCACTTTTATAAGTATAAGAAAAATCTCCCGATAATAGCATTTGGATTCTTTTTTCTAATTCCTTTTTATCATTATCAAGAAAAAGAGAATCTCTATCTGTAGATACTCCAGAATTATTAACAGAGAATAAATCACTAATCGCTATCCCTTTATTATATGAGTCCATTTCGTTATAATTTCTATGAACAAAGAAATAATTAGGATCAGAATAGTATAGATTGTTCAACTCGCCAGATTCTAACTTCTTTGTGTTAAGGAATTTATACTTATAATCTCTTTTTCCAAATAGGTCCAAGTGATATACTTGTCCCAATTCATTTTTCTTTTTCTTGCCGGTTTTTACAAATATGTTTATGCTTACGCCCTGCATGATGTCAAAGACATTTTCATCTTTTGAACCGTCGTGGCAGGTTTCCTTTTTCTTTGCATTTCCGTGAAGGTCAATTATGTAGATTTTGTCGTAAGTTTTGAGAAGGTTCCAGCGCATTCCTCTGAATGTCGGATTATCTAAGAAACCGTGCGCATTGATGAAGGCTAAGACTCCGCTTCCGTTCCTTTCGATGTAGAATTGTCCGTAGCGCAGGAATTTTACATAGTCATCGTTAATCCACTTCGGATTTCTTTCGTTGAGCTTTTCTATTCCGCCCGGTTCCTTTTTGTAGTCTTCCATCAGCTTCATTATCCATTCGCCTTTGTTCGCGCTTTCACCGCTATACGGCGGGTTGCCCATGACGACCATGACGGGTGTGTCGCGTTTGATGTGGTTGGCCTCGTTTGCTTCGGATGAGAGCCATGATGCGAAGAGTGTGCCTGTGTCGGGGTGAAATTCCTCAAGGCTGTTGGTGAGATAGACCCTGAACCGCTGGCTTTTGGCGGGTTTGTAGCCTGTTTCTTTGAGGAGGATGTCGAGTTTGAGATGAGCCATTGCGTAGCTTGCCATTAAGAGTTCGAATCCGTTCAGGCGCGGAAGGAGGTGGTTTTCGACATAGTTCGACCATATTCCCTGCTGACCTTCAAATTTTGAGTGTATCTGCCTGATGACTTCGGCCAGGAATGTGCCTGTTCCTGCTGCGGGATCGAGTATCTGGACTTTATGGACTCCGTCTTTTGTTCTGCTGCTGTCGGCTAATCCCTGAGGGAGGTTGAATTCGGTTTTTAAGATGTCGTCAACTGCACGGACGATGAAATTTACCACCGGCTGAGGCGTGTACCATACCCCGCGTGATTTTCTGAGCTTCGGGTCGTATTCGGACAAAAATGTTTCGTAAAAGTGGATGATCGGGTCTTCGGTCTTTGTTTCCCTGCCGTAATCTCTCAAAAGTTCCTCAACATTGCAGGCTAGAAAAATTTCGGTGAGGTTGTCAACTATCCATTTTATTCTGTCGTCCAAGTCGGGACCGGCTATGTATGCGAATAATTTTCTCAAAAAAGGGTTCGATCTCGGTATGAGCTCCGCCGCTTCCTGCCTGCTGAAAGTATCTAAGCTTGTGTCGTGAAGTCTTGCCGCGAACATTCCGTAAGCTATGGTCTGAGCATAAACATCCGCGAAACCTTTGGGCGTGATATCGTGAATTAAGATCTCTCTAAAGGCGTTCATCTGATCCTTGAGCGTACTGTTCTCCTGAGTTTCCTCGTCGGAAAGCAGAGCTTTTTCAATAATATCCGCAAGAAGTCGGGCCTTGTTAGCCATCATCTGCGCGAGCTGTTTTGAGCTTTTGATGGTCTGGCCGATATGGGTGCAGAAGTATTTGAGCAGATAGGTAAAACTTTCGAAATTGCGGGTTACGGGCACGATCTTTCCGTTCTGCACTTCGCCGATAGTGATCTTCTGACTGAAAACTCCGTTGGTGTAAAAGTGAAAGTTGAGATAGTCTGTAAATATCAGGTTGTTAAGTGAATTTTTGTAGCGGTCGAACTGCTCCTTGTTGCCTGTTTTCTTATTGCCGTCAAGGTCGGGGTCGCCGATGTCCTTCGCTTCGATAAATCCCACCGGAATATCTTTCCGCGTCAGGATAAAGTCAGGCGCTCCGCACTTCTGCCGCTTGGGCTCGTTCGTCGCCCTTACGCCCGGCTCCATGCTTTCGATAAGCTGCTGAAGGTCTCCCCTGAATGTGTGCTCCGTCGCGTTTCCGAGTTTATATCTCGTATTAATGCTGGAAATGTATTCTTGCAAGGTCATGGTTTTATCCTGTAGTTTTTATCCTGTAAACTCTTTTCCGTAGTTAATCATTTTCAATGATCTCCCAGTAGCCTTTTTTATCAGTACCTACTCTGAAGAGTATTTTGTCCTGCTTAAGCCTGCGGACATATCTGTAAATAGTTCTTTCGTGAAAACCCAAGCGCTGAGATAATTCACGAATTGTTATTGTCGGATTCTTTTTGAAGATATTGACCAATTTATCAGATATTTCGACCATAATTTTCCCTGACACTTTTCCAATGTTCTTCCCTGACACATC
>JAWOER010000122.1:0-11683 GCA_046482655.1 Candidatus Delongbacteria bacterium
TGAGGCAAAGGATGAGTACACGAAGGGTCACAGCAACAGGGTCAGACTTATAAGTGAACCGAATAGAGCATCCTTTAGTTGTATTGACCTCCTTTCTACCATCTCTTCGAGATGCTGTTGATATTTTTCATTCTCCTTTAAAAGAATTACATTCTGTTCTTTTAGTTTTTTAAACTCGATGCTTTTTTTAACAGATATTAAAAGTTCGTCAACATTGATGGGTTTGACAAGATAGTCCTGAGCTCCCAGCTTCATTACCTCAACGACAGTATTCAAAGCTTTTACCCCGGTAAGCATTATTACAGGAATGATCTTGTTCATGTTGCGGAACTTTTTTAAAAACTCAGGCCCTGTCATCTCTGGCATTTCCACATCAGAGACAATGCAATCGAAATCTTCATGCTCCAAAATTTCTAAAGCTTTTCTGCCATTCTCCGCCTCGACTGTGTCATAATCATTCAATTCGAGGCTCATAACCACGAACTCTCTCAGTTCTTCTTCATCGTCAATTACTAGTATTCTGGACATTCCCTATTCCTTCTACAACATTTATATGTCCTTGCAAATATAATCCCGAATACGCATAAAATCAATCAAAATCATCAATACTGAACATTAGACTGAAATTATAAATATTTGATTCGTCCTGCCTTTCTTTCCGGTCCTTCGACCTTTTTTTCGCAAAAATATCCTAAAGCAACAGCATAAAGAGGTTGAAATTTATTAGGTATATTATATTTATTTTTAAACATAACAACACCAGCCGTATCAAACCAGAAACGCTTGATAATCCCGTTCCATAATGAACCAATATTTAAGGATTCTGCAGCTAAGAGCATGTTCTGGATGGCAGCCGAGCAGTCGGCCGTAGCCGTGCTGCTCTCATAATCCGCAGAAACAATTATCAGGCACGGAGCTCCGTAAAAAAGGTCATATTCTTTATCTTCAGCTATCGACAAATATTTTGCCTGTTTTAAATATTTTAAAGCGTTAGCTTTCGATCGATCGCTGATCTTTTGTACATTTTCTTTACCCCTTACTACCGTAAAGAACCACGGTTGTTTATTGTTACCGCTCGGGGCCCAGATACCCGCGTCAATTATCTGCCTGATATCTTCTTCCTTCAATAGGTCAGGCTTAAAATCTCTGCAGCTCCTCCTATTTTTTATACATTTTAGTACCTCATTCATAAAATCACCTCCTATTTGATTATCAGATCTTTAATGCTGATCTTTGGTACATGGTGCACATCATTTTTATCTCTGTAATATCTTGTATCCTGACCTTCAACTATTTCATCAACCACTATTTCTTCTGCTGGCTTACCCAAAGCCACCACCAGTTCTATTCTGAATTTATTACCGTCGATGTTCAGAAGTTCGGTAAGCAGAGGTTTGTTTACTGAGCCGAACATGCAGCCCCCGTAACCCTTTTCGACAGCTCCGAGAAGAATGCTCTGAGCGGCTATCCCCGCGTCAAGACTGTTGGGAGATACAATATCTTTTTTTCTTAAGATCACGATATATGCGGAAGGTCTTTCACCTTCTTCCGGTCCTTTCCAGTCTTTTAACATCATTGCCCACTTGAGACACGAAAATATTTTACTGTTCTTTTCTGTATCGCAGGAAAGGATAAATCTTAAAGGCTGAATATTACCGCCGGTTGCGGAAAATCTTGCCAGCCGGACAAGTTCGGTAAGCATTTGTGGAGTTATTTTTTCGTCCTGAAAGTATCTGCGGTAGCTGCGGTTCTTTTTTACAACTTCGATCAATTTCATTTAGTCCTCCGTTTTTTTCTTATATTACGATTTTAAATTGAATTTTTCAAGAAAAATAACTCAGAACATAATTAATTTTTTCCTTGATTTATCCTTAGTGTAATACTTATCTTAGGGCGTAGAGGTATGCAAAAAATTAAAATAAAGGAGGATCTCAGCATGAAAGAATTAATGACTGTCGGAAGTTTTCTAAACTTCGGGATCGAAAGTGCAAAAAGAAATTTTCTTAAGTTCTTTGGCATGATAATATTTGCCGTGATCGCATTTATTATTATCGCATTTGTCGGATACAAGATCAGTGAAAGCATCGGAGGCCTGCTTACCTTCGTTTTTGCCATTCTCATCTCATTCGGATTCATCAGGAACACGATTAATCTCACAAAGGGGCTGCCGATAGACTTCAAGGCTTTTTTCAGCGCGAACCCCATTACCCTTCTAAATTTTTTCGTGGCTATGATAGTCATGTCAATACTTATATCTATCGGAACGATCCTTCTCATTATCCCGGGTATCATTTTAAGCTATATGCTGATCCTGACACCGTTCCTGATCATTGACAAGAATATGGGTGCTTTTGAGGCTATGGGCGAAAGTATGAGGCTGACGAAGGGTTATAAGATGGATATCTTCGTGGGACATTTTGTCGTATTTCTTCTGATAAATATTGTTTCGATGCTGATCATTACTCTTCCGTTCACTATCCCGATGGCGCTTTTTGTTCAGATATATCCATATCTTGTTCTTACGGGACAGCTGGACAAAGCAAAATCAGAACTTATTGAAAAAGAGGAATCGGATCTGCCCGAGCCAACAGATCAGTCAAACTGATCTAATGCCCAGTCAAAAGATCTTTTTATAACAGCTTCATCAAATTGAGAAATGAAGCCGTTCTTTATCATGGACTCCGATAGTTCCCTTGAATGTTCTATGTCGTTCTTTGCTTTCTGATATGCCTGATCCCAACTCATTTCCACTCTGGCAACGCCGTCTTCTATTGCCTGCATAGCCACATCTGCCGCTTCTATCGAAAACACACCGGCTTCATTCATGTTGGGTACGATATTTTTGGTATCCATACCTCTTTTTTCAGCAAAAACGGCCAGTGAGTGAGCAGCTCTGACCGCCATGTTGTCGGTTATTTTTTTTGCTCTGACCAGAAGTGCGCCCTTGAGTATTCCGGGGAATCCGATCGAGTTATTTACCTGGTTCGGAAAATCGCCTCTTCCAGTAGCCACGATGTAGGCTCCCGCCTCTTTTGCCGCATAGGGATAGATCTCCGGCACCGGATTTGCACATACGAATACTATAGATTTCTCTGCCATTGAAGCTATCCATTCTTTTTTTACCGTGTCTGGTCCGGGAGTGGAAAGGGCTATGAGAACATCGGCTCCCTTCATTGCTTCGGTTATATCTGTAATGCAGCCCGGGTTTGTTGATTCGCAAAGCTCCCGTTTACGGTAGTATCTTGAGTCCGCCTTAATGTCTTCCCTGTTTCTGTTCAGCGATCCTTTCGAATCGAAAATTATCATTTTATCCGGGTCACCGCCGTCTGTTATGATAAGGCGGGCTATTGTCGTGTTCGAGGCTCCGGCTCCCAAAAGAACGATCCGTGCATCTGATATCTTTTTACCGGCGAGCTTTAACGCGTTAATCAGACCTGCCAGTGTTACGCTCGCCGTGCCCTGAGCGTCGTCATGCCAGACGGGTATATCGCATTCTTTGCGCAGCACATCGAGCACTTTGAAGCAGTTGGGCTGGGATATATCTTCCAGATTTACTGCACCGAACGAATGCTGAACCATTTTGACGAACTGGATGATCCTGTCGGGATCGTTCTTTCCATCCGTTCCCCTGCTGTCAATGCAGAGCGGAACAGCATCCACTCCCCCAAGATATTTCATCAACATAGCCTTCCCCTCCATGACACCCAGACCTCCGGGCGGAGTGCAGTCTCCGTCGCCGAGAACGCGGGTGGAATCAGAGATAACAGCGACAAGGTTTCCTCTGTTGGAGAGTTCGAATGAGTCTTTATTATTATCTCTTATCCGGGTTGATACGGCAGAAACGCCGGGAGTGTACCAGACATTGAACCAGCTGAATCCGAATAAACCGGCTTTGGGAACTGTCTGGATCTTTCCATGATAAAAACGGTGAGCAGCATCAGAGAGTTTTTTAAAAAACAGTGTTTTGACATTAGCTTTCTGTTCGTCAGAAAGATGTGCCGGTAAAGCTCTATCTATATTTGAGAGGTCTTTGAGTAATTTTTCCATAATGATCTAGTATCTCCCCCCCCGGTTGTCGAGATCTATTGACCTTGGAGAGTGTATTTGGCATTTATTTGCAGGTAAATATTTTTCATTGAATATTTCTTTGTATGTATCGGGACAATAAGGTCCTGCAGGATCAAGACTTTCTTTACAGATATCGATCTCTACAATACCTTCGGGTACTTCAAAATCTTTACCTTCCCATTCAAGTTCTTCGTACACTTTTTTGATAAAATTTCCCCATAAGGGCAAAGCAGTGTTAGATCCTGTGGCACCCTGACCCAGCTTAAATCTCTGATCTTTTAATCCTATCCAGACGACGACTGCGAGATTCGGAGTATAACCGCAAAACCAGGCATCAGTAAAGTCGTTCGTAGTGCCCGTTTTGCCGGCCACGGGATGTCTGAAATCATATTTCCATCTCAGCCTTCTTCCCGTACCGTTATCAACCACATCTTCCAGCATATTCGTTAAGATGTAAGCACTTTCGGGAGAAACAGCTACCGAACGCTCCGGAAATATCTGCTCAAGAACATTACCGTTCTTATCCTCCACCTTTAAAATATCCAATGGTTTAATATGGGTGCCTTTGTTGGCAAGAGTAGAATATGCTGTAATAATGTCCAGGGGTCTCATGGAACCTGAACCCAGGGCCAGGGAATTGACCGGAAGGAGATATTGAGTGTTTATACCCAGTTTTTGAGCATAGGATATTACTTCCCTTGGAGATATTAATTCCATAAGAAGGCGGACGGATATAAGATTCAGTGAATGCCTGAGAGCTTCTCTTAAAGAAATATATCCGCCGATATTCTCTTTGTCATAATTACCCGGCTGCCAGCGTGAACCGTCCGGCATGACAACTACTACAGGCTGATTGATCAGCTTTGTGGCGGCGGAATATCCGTTATCTATGGCTGTAAGATATACTATCGGCTTAAAAATCGATCCCGGCTGTCTCCAGGCCTGAATGGCATTATTAAACTTATGCCGACTAAAGTCAGTTCCCCCGACCATGGCCTTGATATTGCCGTTTTTGGGATCCAGTGCTATTAGTGCTATTTGAGGCTCTAGCTTTTCTTTTACGAGGGAATCTATCATCAGCGAGTCATTCATCTTAAACTCCCATCGGGTAGAGTCATAATTCGTCCTCACATATTTCCTCAATCCTCCCCACTTATCCCCGATAAAGCGCCTTCTGGTCTCGCTGTTCAAAACCGGCACATATTTTTTTACTGCCGAATCCGCTACAGACTGTATTCTAGAATCAATTGTTGTATAAACTGTAAGCCCGTCTCTTAAATAATCGGCCCCCCATTCTAATCTTTTGTCCCTTAACCGCTGCCTGATATGTTCTGTAAAATATGGTGCTATACCTTCGGAGTTCTCAGATCCTATATTTAAAGAAAGCTGTATAGATCTTAGTGAATCATATTCTGATCCCGATATAAATCCCATCTGCATCATGTTAAAAAGTACAAGATTCCTTCGGTTGATCGCTTTTTCGGGATACTTGAAAGGATTATAATGGGCAGGTGCTTTCAGCTGTGCAATAAGTAACGCGGATTCTTCACACTTTAATTCTGAAGCAGCCTTTCCGAATAATTTTTTTGTGCTCGACTGGATCCCGTATGTACCTTCTGTAAACATACACTGCATAAGATACATCTCCAGTATCTCTTTTTTAGAATACATTCTTTCTAACTGTACAGATGTGAGAAGTTCTTTGATCTTTCTTTCCAGATTCTTTTTGAAACCTATCTCATTATATAAATTCCTCGCAAGCTGCTGTGTGATTGTGGAAGCCCCGTGAATGCTCTTTCCGGCAAGCTTGCGGGGTATTGCCATTGCAGCAGCTATTGCGGTTCTTCTCGAATTAAATCCCCAGTGTTCAAAAAAATCTCTGTCCTCTGTTGCAACCAGCGCACGGGTTACATGGTCAGGTATGCTGTCAAGGTCCACCTGACTTCTGTTCTCGGTATAGAACTCCTTGATCAGGACACTGTCTGCAGAATAGGTTCTGGTTATCAGCTTCGGTTCATATTTTGCCAGTTTTTCAAATTTGGGAAGTTCTTCCACAAGACCTGCTATGTAGATATAGAGCCCTATAATACACACTATGGCAAATAAGAACATGCTTGATGTAATATAAGTTGTTATCCTGACTATATTTTTTATTGTAAACCGCTCTTTTGGTTTTGTTTTTGATCTTATATTTCTGTTTTTAGCCATTATATTTCTCTATTTTTATGTTCTCTCCGTCAAAAACCGCATAACTGAAATGCTTCATCCAGTCACCTGTATTAACATACATTCCTTTCCCTAATCTTACTGTTTCAGGATAATGACGGTGACCCATCAAAACAAAATCATATCCTTCTTTGATCTTGGATCCAGCAAAAGCAAGATATTCGGAACCGTTATGCTTTTTTTTGTTGGGCGATCTGTACTTTCTGCTTGTTCCTGAGGTCATTTTTGCTATCAGGATACCGAGATCGGGGGGTATAAATGTTCTGAAAAGAAAATTGCTGATCCCGGATCTCAGGATCTTTTTCATTAGTCTGTAGCTTTTATCTGAAGCTGCTATTCCGTCACCGTGGTATATCCAGAATCTCTTTTTTGAATGTTCGAATGACATTTCATTGCTGAAACAATTTATGCCCACTTCTTTTTTTAAATAATTTCCAAGACAGAAATCATGATTTCCTGCAATATATATAATTTTGACTCCTCTGTCTATAAGCTTTCTTATCTCATAAAAAACATCAAAGTGGAATCCGGGTACAACAAAATACCACTCATACCAAAAATCAAAAATATCTCCGAGAAAGATGATCCGGCAGGTATCATCGGGAATCTTTTTCAAAAATCTTATAAATTTTTGTTTCCTCATGAGTGTCTCAGGCTCTCTGTCCAGCTTGAGGTGAAGATCGGAAAGAAAGTATATCTTGTTTTTCAGCGGGATATTTCCTCCCTTATATATTTTTTTAATTCTTCGCACATACGATCAACCGCCATATTTTTTATCTGTATTCTGCTGCCCTCAAAATTAAACTTAAGTATCCTGGCTCCTTTTTTGTTCCTTAAACAAAATCCCGCATAAACTGTTCCTACCGGCTTTAATTTTGATCCGCCGGACGGTCCGGCTATGCCAGAAACAGCACAAAAAACATCTGAATTAGTTTCCGCCTTTAAACCGTCCAATAATTCTGAAACTGTTTCTGAAGACACAGCCCCTTTTAAGGATAAGGTGTATGGGTTTACTCCCAAAATATGGTATTTGCTCATATCTGTATAAGTAACAAAACCGCATTCAAAAACCTCACTCGCACCGGGCACATCTGTCAATCTGCTCATAAACAGACCTCCCGTACAGCTCTCAACAACAGAAAGCTTCAAGCCGTTAAGTTTTAATATATCTGCCAGTTCTTTCAAATTCTTTCTCCTAAGTTTCTGCTAATAGGAAGATCCCCTATACTCCTGTATTCCTTTCAAAACCCCTTCAAAAAGAGCATGCTGACCTTTTTCGGTTAAAAAATATTCAAGATTTTTATTATTTATCAGAAAACCTGCCTCGATAAGTGCATGAGGGATTGTCATACCCGAAAAGATAGTCAGGTTCCTTTTTACCAGATTTCTTTTATTGTTGAAAGGACTGTGAAGAGATCCGGGGATAGTTCGTGCCAAAATCTCTGAAAACTTTCTGTGTTGAGAAAGTGCCTTTTCCCTCTGTCTCCTCCAGTCATTAAGATTAGATGTTTGAAAATTTATAAAATCGGGCATTATGCCTATTGACTCTCTGACTATGAGTTCAGATCCATAATATCTTTCGGTCTGCCAATATCTTTTATTTATAACAGAAGCTGAATTAAAATGTAGAGAAATAAACAGATCAGCGTTCCTGTTCTGAGCTATTCTGTTTCTCTCGTGCAAACTTGGATAATAATCACCGTCTCTTGTCAAAAACACCCT
Source organism: Candidatus Delongbacteria bacterium (assembly GCA_046482655.1). Taxonomy (GTDB): domain Bacteria; phylum UBA4055; class UBA4055; order UBA4055; family UBA4055; genus SLFX01. The sequence goes on from JAWOER010000122.1 coordinate 8,017, forward strand.
GTATCCTTCATTCTCCAGTTTCTCTTTGAGAATTTTGCATGTATAGAGGTTTATTTCCTTTTCGGTATATCTTTCTCCGTTACTCTTTTTTAATTCAGAAATTGCGCCCGGATCATCTCCCCCGTGGCCGGGATCAAGAACAATTGTATATCTGTCACTTTGAAGATCGAATTTTTCAACACCCCTGTCAAGTGTTTGTTCGGGCAGATGGACATTGATCTTTAAAGAGAACCTGTCTGCAATTTTATCATATCTTTCAAAGGATTCCCCGGAAGATTTTTCGATCGTAAGATTGAGATTGGAGGACAGATTTACCTTAAATTCCAATGTGTCATTTTTAGACGCCCACTCTATCGATTCTATGCCTGAACCGGGAAGTGATCTGGAGAAATTAACAGGAGAATTAATTCTTTTGTCAGGTATGAGAAGGGTTAATGTCTTTCCGTCATACAATGGTGGATTCTGATAATAAATTGAATCACTTGAGGTCAGATAAACACTTGTGACATCTCTGTCTGTGAAAAGTCTGATCCTTGAAATATATGAATTTTCGGTCTGTGGAGTTTTCATTTCAATCGTAACAGCTGAATTTTCCAGAGTATTAATTGCCATCAGTATCTTATCTTTCAGATTCGAATTATCTTCACACCTCACAGCGAGTTCTCTATATGCATCAGCGATTTTATCTTTCATTCTGTCAAGTGTCTGCTCACCTGCATTGTTAACTATTCCGTCAAGCAATCTTTTAGTTTTTCTCGTATATCTGTAATCCTCATCATTAAGAATAAGGAAGATCGCATTATCCAGTGCCGAATCAACATCATTTAAATTTATTTTTGAAACGGCGAGGATATAGTAGAGGTTTAATTTCTGGTTCTCAGATATTGAATTACTATTAAAAAGAGACTCTATTCTGGAATCAATATTCTCGAAATCCCTGCTTCTGTATTCATACTCTATCCAGGCAAGTTCATATTTTGTCAGATTTTCATTACTCAGAGATTCAAAGTCGGTAGTATATGTAAAATAATCTATGACCGAATTTAATTTGTTCTGCCTTATCATTGAGGTGAGAAAAATATAGTAAAGATCGAATTCAGTATTGTTGTTAATATCCCTGAATACATCAGGGTCCAGATTTATCACAGACCTGATAAATCTTTCCGCAGCGGAATAATTCTCTGTCATAAAATACAGAAAAGCGAGTTCTTTTCTGGATGCAATATCCTCGGGATTTTTTGTAATTTTGACAACAAGTTCTTTTTCTGCAGCATTAAAACGGCCTTTTTTTATCATTTCGCAGGTATCTGAGACCGGGTATGATTTTTTTGACAATATTCTCTCGTCAGTAGTCCCTTTCACGCCAGCGGGCGTGCACGACAAAAAAACCACCGCTGCACAAAAAACGAGAAACAGCCAAAGTAGTCTGATATATACTGTCATTATTTTCAATAGTGTATAATCCTCATCTGACGATCACATAATAGATAACATAGAACCACGAGAATATTCCGTGTAATATTGCCCATAGCACAGACTCGTTGACAGACCACGATATCGCTATCGCAAGAGCTGTTCCGAATGTGATTCCTGTTTTGATCGTCTGGTTCCTGTAAGAAACAATTCTTCTGTTCATGATTTCTCCTGTTCATCATAATTTAGAATAAAGACTAAATATAAAGAAGTTTTAGCCGGAATTCAAAGTAAATATGATATTTTTGAGTAATTATTAACTGCTCACTGTCTTATTAGGAAAAAAATATGAGTAAAAATATTTCTTGCTATTGAACCATTTTAGGTTTAAAATTGGGTTTTCTAAAAATGAAAAAACAGAGTTTGAGAAAAATGAAAAAACTGGCAGAAAGAACTAAAAACATAACACGGTCGAAAACACTGTTTGTGACGGCCAGAGCAAATGAAATGAGAAAGGCGGGAGAGGACATCGTTGTTCTGACCGTTGGCGAACCTGATTTTCCGACCCCCGAAAACATAAAAAACGCAGGCATTATAGCGATCAACGATAATTTTACCAAATATACGCCTGCCGGAGGAATAATCGAATTAAAAATGGCCGTTGTCGAAAAATACAGAGAAGATTTTGACATAGATATTACTGTAAAAAATGTAATATGCTCGAACGGTGCAAAACATTCCCTTTCTACAATAATCACAGCCATTTGCGAAAAAGATGACGAAGTAATCATACCTCTGCCGTCGTGGGTTTCATACCCGGATATGGTAAAGCTCACAGATGCCGATATCGTCAATATAGAGACCGATGAGACCACAGAATTCAAGATCACTCCCGAAATGCTTGAAAGGGCTGTTACGGATAAAACAAAAATGATAATATTATGTTCACCTTCAAATCCGACAGGAGCCTCCTACTCAGAAAAAGAGCTCAGAGACATAGGTAAAATAGTTAAAAAGTATGATATATATGTCGTTTACGATGAAATATATGAAAAATTACTTTACGACGAAAAAAAACATTTCAGCATGCTGAGCATTGAAGAGATTAAAGATAATGTCATCTGTATAAACGGAGTCAGTAAAACATATGCCATGACAGGGTGGAGAATTGGATATGCGATCGCTAACGAGGAGATAATTGATGTCGCGCATAAAATTCAGAGCCATGTCACTTCCAATCCCAACTCTATCGCCCAAAAAGCTGCACTGGAAGCGATAACAGGAGATCAGACAGAAATTATAAATATGAGAAATATTTTTGAACAGAGGAGAAACGAAGGATATGATATTATAAAAGATATTCCTAACATAGTTTGCTACAAACCCGACGGCGCATTCTATTTCTTTGTTGATTTTTCATACTATTTCGGAAAAAAATATAACGGGAATATCATCAATACAAACCAAGACCTGTGCAAATTCTTTATTGAGGATCTGAAAGTTGCTGCAATATCAGGCTCGGCTTTCGGAAGCGATAAACATGTCAGATTTTCATTTGCAACAAGCAATGAAAGATTTAAAGAAGGTATGAGAAGAATAAAGGAAGGCTTAAAGCTTTTAAACTGACGATGACGGAAACAGTATATGGAAATAACGCAATTTTAGAACTCATCGAAAATAGTGAGAATAAGGTAAAGAATATCCTTATAGAAAGAAATTTTAAAAGCGATAAAATTAAGAGGATCCTTTCGATCTGCGTTCAGAAGAACATTAAATACGAGCTCGTGCATAGTTTGAACTCTTACAAAGCATCAGGCAAGGGAGCTGTTGCTTTTACTTCCGACTATGAATATTTTGATCTGAAAAGCTCCGATATCGAAGCGATGAACTCGATAGTAATACTTGACGGGATCGAAGACCCCCATAACCTGGGGGCGATAGTAAGATCTACAGCAGCTTCAGGATTTGATCTGGTAATAATCCCCGAAAAACGCTCTGCCCTTGTAACAGGAAGTGTAATAAATGTGTCCGCCGGTACAGTTTACAAGATCAGAATATCAAAGGTAAAAAATATCGTATCATGTATAAAAGATCTAAAAAAGCAAGGATTCTGGATAACGGGAACAGATATGGATGGAAGACCATTATTTACAGGATACGATTTCACACAAAAAGCTGCTGTTGTTATCGGAAGCGAAGGGAAGGGTTTGAGAAGGCTGGTCAGAGAGAACTGCGATGACATAATCAGTATAGA
>JAWOER010000187.1:0-4796 GCA_046482655.1 Candidatus Delongbacteria bacterium
TTCCCATATTTCACTGTTGGGAATAGCAGATACGCCCTCCCACAATTCCGGTCTGTTTGCCTTGTGCAGATAGTCGGGGCCGAGGTATCTGTCAAAAAGATAAGTGATCTCCATGCTCAGCCAGGTCTGGAGATGTACGCCGTTGGTAACATGATCGATCGGTATTTCGTCCTCCTGCATGGAGGGAAAGATATCTTTCCACATATTTCTGGAAACTTCACCGTGGATCTTAGAAACGCCGTTTCTGAATTTTGAGTATTTGATGGCAAAAACAGGGAGCCAGAAAATTTTTTCAGAGCTGACTTTTCCGCATTCAAGAAAGCGATCCATCGACATTCCGAGTTCTGCAACATCTTTCTTAAAATACTCCTTTATATAAATTTCATCAAAATGCTCATTTCCTTCGATCACAGGTGTGTGTGTTGTAAATACAGTTGACTGTATAACAAGCTGTTTTGCTTTTTCAAATGACATTTTATCTTTAATAATATAGTTTTTTATCCTTTCCAGTATCAGAAAAGCTGAATGTCCCTCATTCAAATGGTATATTCTGGGTTTGATATTAAGTATCTCCAGCGCTTTTGAGCCGCCTTTACCCAGTATTATCTCCTGTTGTATCCGAAGGTCCCTGTCGGCAACATAAAGGTGGTCGGTGATGCATCTTGTATCATAATCGTTCTGCTGTATATTTGTGTCCAGCAGGTAAAGCTTTATCTTACCTACATCGATCTCCCATATCTTGACCCAGACATCCTTGTCTTTTATCTTTAAAGAAAAAAGTAAAGGTTCACCTTTTTCGTCAAGAGTCTCTTTGACAGGTTTTGAATACCATTTGTTTTCCTGATATTCCTCATGCTGAAATCCGTCAACGGCTATTCTCTGGTTCATATATCCGTAGGTGTATAATAATCCGACTCCGTACAGAGGAAGCCCGGTATCGGAAGCAGCTTTTAAATAATCACCTGCCAATACACCCAGTCCTCCGGAATAAATAGGCACTGATTCATGCATGCCGAATTCCATGGAAAAATAAGCTATAATATTCTCTTTTTTGGCAGGAACATCATTGCCTTCCTCATCGGTATAGAACCCTTCGAATGCCATATATCTTTTATATTTATCATAAACTTTTTCCAATTCATACAAAAATCCACTGTCTTCGGCGAGTTTTTCCATCTCTTCAAATGGCAGCTTATGCAGAAACTCTACCGGGTTGTGTTTTACAGATCTGAAAAGTTCGGGATTTATCCTTCTGAACAATCTTTCCGCTTCTTTATCCCATGTAGCCCACATATTATATGATACTTCATAGAGCGGTTTAAGAGCATTTGGTACTACAGGCTGAACATAAAAGTTTCTGAGTTTCATTTTTTAATCTCCATGTTTATAATTTTTCTTCCAGGTCCGTGAGTGCGTTCATAAAATTACGGTAACCCGTTTCCGGCGATCCGTAGGGTGAAAAGTATTTGTGTACATCACCGTCCTGAAAATATTTTGTTGACATATAATAAAAGTGGTCCGAAGTCGTAAGTTTTCTTGCAGTTTCCAAAAGTGCAGGATCATTCTTTGCCTTTATTTTGGGGAGGATATCATATAATGTTTCCAGTGCATTGTGCTGCATATCATTTTCTCTCCATGCCGAAAGATCCCTTTCCATGTCCGCCCATGATACCGGTTCGGGGAAGGATATACTTTCGGGCTGGTAATTGGTTTTTTGAATAACATCGGAGGGCCAGGAGAATTCGATCTGTTTCGATCTTAGTGTTCTTTCCGGCAAGCGGCGCATGAATTCAAATATGCCGGTCTCTTCCCACTGGTGCTCTCCGAAAGTTTCATAGTCCATGAACAAGTTTAAGAATAAATTCTTTCCGGTGTGCTCGATCAGATGAAGATCATTTATCCATTTTACGAATTTATCTACCGTCAAAGGATATTCAACCCAGCCTTTGTTGGAGAACCTGAATGCTATGTCGTCCGAAAGAGAGTAGAATTTAAGAAGCATGTAGAGCTTCTTATTCATGTCTTTGTATGCATAAAGCGGTGATCTCCAGTCAAGTATCCTGTCCACTCCCTCTGTGAGTATGACCTTATATCCTTCCTCCTCCCAGATCAGATCGGACAAAAAATTCTGGTAAATAAGCTCCGTGTTCCTGAAAGTGATAGGGGAGAATCCGAACTCTTTTTCGACAGTTTTACGGTGCATCGAAACCTGGTCTAAAAATTCGTCCTTATCATACAAAAAAGCCAGTGAATGGTAGTATGTTTCTCCTAAAAACTCCACACAGTTGGTTTTCGCCAGGTCTCGGAACGAGTATAGTACCTCGGGGGCATATTTTTTGAATTGTTCTATTGCAACTCCTGTTATAGAGTACGCTATGCGAAATTTACCCTCGAATTTTTCTATAAGTTCGAGCATGAGTTTATTTGTGGGCAGATAACATTTATCGGCCACTTTCCTTATGATCGCGGCATTGAGTTCCTCATCAAAAATATCTTTTCCTTTTCCTATATCCAATACAGAAAAATTCTTTATTCTGTAGGGCTGATGTACCTGAAAATAAAAAACTAGATTTATCATATCTTCCTTCCTGTGGTCTTTTCGTATATTTTTGTTATTTCTGTACAGGCTTTATCCCATTTTATCAGTTCCACTTCCCGTCTGCCTTTTTGACCCATATCTTTTCTTTTTTCGGGATCTTCGATAAGTTCAATTATTTTGTTCGCCAGAAGATCCACATCCCAGAAATCGACTTTGATAGCGTTCTTTATAACTTCAGATACACCTGACTGCTTTGATATTATGGTTGCAATACCGTAAGACATTGCTTCCAGAGGTGCTATACCGAAAGGTTCGGATACAGAGCTCATGACATACACATCGGAGTTCGAGAACATTTCTGCCACATGATCACCTTTTAAAAACCCGGTGAACAGAAAACGGTTCTTAAGTCTGTATTTTGCGGATTTGTGAATTATTTTCCTTTCCATATCACCTGCTCCGGCCATAACAAATCTGGTACCGGGATATTTTTTAAGGATTATTTTGGCAGCCTCCAGAAAATAGTCAGGTCCTTTCTGAAGAGTAATACGCCCCAGAAACAGTATCACCGGATCTTTAAATATTCTCTTTTCGGGATCAGTATATTTTGTATTAATGTTGTGTGCATTATGCACCACATTTATCTTTGCAGTATCGATCAGATATCTCGATACGACCATCATTGATGTGTATTTTGACACAGCGATCACAGAATCAGCTTCGCTCAGGCCTGAGTACTCGATGTTATGTACTCTTCCGTCGCCGGCTCCCCCTGATCTGTCGAATTCTGTGGCGTGAATATGGCAGACAAGTTTTTTGCCCGAGACTGATTTGGATATAATGCCTGCAGGATATGTCAGCCAGTCGTGTGCGTGGATAACATCATATTCCAGAGTGCGTGCGTAGCGTTCGGCCCGGAGCGTAAATTCCTTAACTTTTTCGAAAATGTCTTCCTGCCCCATAATATTATTAAGAATTTCATGAAAAGGTATTTTTGTTCTGTACACCAGCTTTTCGGAAAAATTTGCAAAATATTCATGGAAAGTTTTCACTTCTTTGAGACTGATATAGGATTCCGGGATACTGGAGATACCTATAAAACTGAATTTTTCAGAACTGTTTTTGAATACCGTGCGGCTGTATTCTGTATTTTTGACCGGAGAAATAAATTTTACCGGAAGATCATCAACATCCGATTCTTTTCTTAACGGAAAATACACTTCTTCTTTTGTGGGGAGAACGAGATCTATCTCCACTCCTTTCTTTAACAGCCCGCGGACTATACCGTAGCAGGCAGTTCCAAGTCCCCCGGATATCATCGGCGGGAATTCCCATGTCAGCATTAGCACCCTCATTTTTTTGCTCCGGTCTTTTTAAATATATTTTCGGCACTCATAATTCCTGAAACACTCCATGCCTGTGCCGGGCAGCCTTTCGGAAAATGCGGTTTATCGCCGTCCCATATTTCTGCAACAGAAGAGATATGACCTTTCAGAATACCTTCTTTAAATTTGGCTATAAAAAGTTCTATTGTATTTTTGATCTCGGACTTTTTCATTCTTTTCTTATTCAGCTTGTAATAAGTTTCTGCAAAAGGTCCCAGTAGCCATGCCCATACAGTACCCTGATGGTATGCCATATCCAGCTGTGTCTGATTGCCGATATATTTTTTCTTAAAAGAACTGTTTCGCGGTGTAAGTGTTCTTAGTCCGTATGGTGTAAGAAGTTCATTTTTCACTATGTCAAATGTGTTCTCCATAACCTTTTTGTCCCACAGGTCGTTCGGCAGAGACATGGCGATGACAGTATTGGGTCTGAACTCGTCAACCGGTATATCTTCCTCTATCCTGTCCGCAATATGACCTTCTGTAACGAATTTTTTTGCGGATGATCTGACTTTTTTTATCAGGGATCTAATATCTTTTATGGTAAATTTCATGTATTTAAGTTTAAATGTCTTGCGGCTCAGATCTTTTGACATTAATTCAAATACTTTTAGTGAGTTATACCACAATGAATTTATCTCGACGGGTTTTCCGTACCTTGGAGTTACGGGTTTATTATATATCTTGGCATCCATCCATGTAAGAGCTTCTTCTCCCTTCTTAATTTCTAAAAGTCCGTCCTCGTCGCAAAAGAAGGGCAGCAGTTTGTTGAAGGCGTAATTACCTACTATCTCCGATACATACCGAAAAAGTTTCATTTTTGTCTTTTCGTCTTCTATCAGAGTATATACTTCTCCCGCCCGTACAACGAA
>JAWOER010000019.1:0-6336 GCA_046482655.1 Candidatus Delongbacteria bacterium
TCCGATACGGCTGCAAGTTTTTCCGGCCGGTAAAATCTGTAACCGTTCTCCCGGCTGATCAGGTCGGGTTTTAAGAGATCTATCTCGTCATAGTAGTGCAGGGTCTTCACCGTAACTCTGCAGAGTTTTGAGAATTCGCCGATTTTAAGCATTGTCCGTCTCCTTTTGTAAGCTTACGGAGTAAATATAAACATTCCCGTCGCGGGAGAGTCAAGAAAAATTTTGTAAATCTTGCAGACTGCTCCAAAATAACTTAAATTTAGTCTTATAATGTAGTATTACAGGAGAGCTCGATCTATGATGGACGACAAGAAAGAAAATTATAAAAAACCTTACGCGCAAGAGTTTGAAGAAGTTTTACGCAGTCTTGGTTCGGATGAGGGCGGTCTGAGTTCGGATGAAGCAAAGAACAGGCTGGAAAAATATGGTCTCAATAAGCTTCCGGACGCGGAAAAGGATAATGTTTTTGTAAGATTTTTCAAACATTTTAATGATACTCTGATACATGTACTTCTGGTATCGGCCGTTATTACAGGGGTTATGGGGCACATTATTGATACGGGCGTGATCCTCGGCGTCGTAGTGATCAATGCGGTCATCGGCTTTATTCAGGAGGGAAAGGCGGAAGAGGCTCTGGAAGGGATCAGAAAAATGCTTTCGCTGAATGCTTTTGTTAAAAGAAACGGCGAATGGACAGAAGTGAATGCGGAAGAGATCGTAAAAGGAGATATTGTCAGGATCAAGTCGGGAAACAGGGCACCGGCGGATATAAGGCTTACAGATACGAACAATTTAAGGATAGAAGAATCGGCTCTGACGGGAGAATCTGTTCCTTCTGACAAGAACACTGCACCTGTTGATAAGAATGCAAGTCTGGGTGACAGGCACTGTATGGCGTATTCTGGAACTCTCGTGGTCTCGGGACGGGGAACCGGTGTGGTGACAGCTGCAGGTACAGATACAGAGCTGGGTAATATTAACAAAATGATCGGGGAAGTGGAGGAAATATCGACCCCGCTCACCAGGCAGATGAGCAGTTTTAGCAAAATATTGAGCGCAGCGATCGTTGTAATGGCCGTACTTGTCTGGTTTGCAGGATGGTTGTTCCATGATTACACGGTCTCAGAACTTTTTCTGGCATCGATCGGGTTTGCAGTCGCGGCTATTCCCGAAGGTCTTCCCGCAGTTCTCACCATAACCCTCGCTCTCGGTGTTCAGGAGATGGCAAAAAGGAACGCGATCACAAGAAAACTGAACGCGGTTGAAACTCTGGGATCGGTCACCACGATATGTTCCGATAAAACAGGCACTCTCACAAGAAATGAGATGACCGTAATATATGCAGAAGTCGGGTCAGGCTTATACTCTGTTACGGGAAAAGGCTACGAACCGGAAGGAAGTATTAAGCATGACGACAAAGAGGCCGCAGTTAAAGATATTGCCGATCTTAAGATGCTTTCTGAAGTCATGGCCGGATGCAATGATTCTGATATTATTGAAGATGAGGGCAGGTGGAAGCTTATCGGAGAACCTACGGAAGGGGCAGTTCTGGTTTTTGCACTCAAAGCAGGTGCAGATCCAAAAGATCTTAAAAGAATTTCAGAAATACCCTTTGAGTCCGATAATAAATTCATGGCCAGTCTGACAGAAAAGGACGGCAAAAGATCTGTTTTTATGAAAGGTGCACCGGACAGGCTGCTCGACAGATGTTCATCTGAACTTAAGGCCGACGGAAGTGTGGCTGAACTGGACAGGGACTTTTGGGAGGATAAGATATCGTCTCTCGGCGAAAAAGGTTTAAGGGTCCTTGCCGGAGCTTATAAAGAAACTGATAGTTCGAGATCTGAGATCTCTATTGACGATACTGAAGGCGGTTTTGTATTTGTCGGTCTGACAGGTATTATTGATCCACCCCGGGAGGAGGCAACAGAAGCTATCAAAAAATGCCGGACGGCCGGCATCAGAGTTAAGATGATAACAGGTGATTTTGCGGGAACAGCAAAAGCGATCGGGCTCGAAATGGGCATTGGCGACGGCAAAAGAGCGGTAACGGGCAAAGAGCTCGAAAAAGCGTCTGATGAAGAGCTTAGAAAGATAGCAAAGGAGTACGATATTTTTGCCCGCACGAGCCCGGAGCACAAGATAAGGCTCGTCAAAGCGCTTCAGGCCAACGGCGAGGTGATCGCGATGACAGGAGACGGAGTCAACGATGCTCCGGCACTAAAACGCGCCGATGTGGGCATATCCATGGGCATCAAAGGCTCCGAGGCGACCAAAGAAGCCGCGGACATCGTCCTTGCTGACGACAATTTCGCTTCCATCGAAAGAGCGGTCGAGGAGGGCAGGACCATTTATGACAACCTGCGTAAGGCAATACTTTTTATACTGCCCACGAACGGTGCTGAAGGGCTGGTGATACTGGGTGCCGTTGCATTCGGTCTTGTTCTTCCCGTTACGCCTGTGCAGATCCTCTGGGTGAACATGGTCACGGCTGTAACGCTCGCACTTGCACTTGCGTTCGAACCTTCGGAGCCCGGTATCATGGAAAGACCGCCGAGAGATCCCAAATCTTCAATACTGACAAAAGAATTTGTCCGTAGGATAGTTCTTGTTTCCGTGCTGATAGGAGGATCTGCCATGCTGATCTTCGTTTATATACGCTCTGCAGGCTATTCAGATGAGCTTGCACGGACGATCGCTGTCAATACTCTTGTCTGCGGTCAGGTGTTCTATCTTTTCAACAGCCGCTATATTTACAAGTCAGCACTCTCTCTAAAAAGACTTTTTGTTAACAGGATCGCATGGCTGACAGTTGGCGTGCTCGCTGTGCTTCAGATCCTTTTTGTATATGTACCCTTCATGCAAAAGTGGTTTGGAACAGAAAATATGGCGATCCGCCACTGGCTTCTGACTGTTGGAATAGGAGCGGGTGTATTTTTGCTTGTCGAGCTGGAAAAGAAGATATCAGGTTTTTTGAAGAAAAGCTAAAAGCTGTACGATGCGAAAAGGCCTATTCTGTCCCCCGAAATTAAAGGATAAATATTTTGCACAGAATTTTGATCTGAGTTTTTCGAAACGATCGCCGCAGAAAAGTAACCGATAATTGCGCCGGCAAGAACATCGGAAGCCCAGTGTTCGTTATCGTATATTCTTGAAAGTCCGGTAAGCACAGCCGCTGAATAAGTCAGACAGGGAAGATATTTTATGTCAGAATATGATCCGTTAATGATCTTTGCTGCAGAAAATGCAAGAGTTGTGTGACCGGAAGGGAATGAAAGGTCTTTTGTGCTGAACGAAGGTCCCGAAAATTCGTACGGGTCAGAAGATGAACGCGGTCTTTTTCTGTGCGTGAGCAGCTTTAAAGAGTAAGTAATGATCCCCGAGACAGCCATGCTTTTGAGACCCAGGACAGAAGTTTTTTTGAGCTTATGGTTCTCAAAAGCTTCGGACAGTGCATAAAGGCTTACAAAGCCGCCTGCAAGAATATACTTATCCCCGAATAATTTAGCAGATGCAGATATATTATCATTAAAGCTGTTTCTGTTTGATATGAATTTTCCGTTGATATATGAGTCGTTGTTGTAGAGGACGATACCAAGACCGGATACACCCGCCAGGGCACTATATTCCGCCATACATAAATTCCTTGCAGAAGCAGTAAAGCAGACCGCTATGAGCAAAAGAAAAAAGGCAGATTTCAGCCTGCCTTTTATAAAACTAGTATTTATCAAGTCTTCCGACCGCTCTTTCAACTTCTTCAAGTATTTCCCCGGTCTTTACCAGCTCCTTCATATTCGTATGATCGGTATATAAAGGTCTGTCAATATCTAAAAATTCAACATATTTTCTTATAACATCTTTAGCCGTCTGAGTTCCTTTACCAAAACTGTACTCTTCTTTTCTAAAGTCCAGTGCCTGCGCAGCAGCCATTAGTTCGATGCCCAGAATACCGTTCGCATTATCAAGTATCTGAAAATTCTTGATGGCCGTATTCATTCCCATAGAAACAAAGTCCTCCTGATCCGCCGCCGCCGGGATCGACATGATCGAGGCCGGTGTGGAAAGAAGTTTCTGTTCAGTTATCTGCATATCCGCAGTGTACTGGCTGAGCATGAGCCCGGAGAACATTCCCGCGCCTTTTGTCAAAAAAGCGGGAAGCCCGACGCTCAAAGCAGGATTATTGAGCCTGTTCATTCTTCTTTCGGAAAGAACACTGACCATAGTTATGCAGTATCCGGCCATATCCATGGGTACAGCCACGGGTGAACCCTGGAAATTTGCTCCTGAGATCTGTATCCCCCTGTCAGGGAAAAAGATCGGGTTATCGCCGACACCGTTCAGTTCGATCTCGACCTGTGAGCGTGCATAGGCAAGAGCATCGTGTGCTGCTCCTATCACCTGGGGGGTCGATCTCATCGAATAAGCGTCCTGAACTTTGCACTTTACTCTTCCTTCCTTCAAATCACCGCCGGTCACTATCTTATTTATAGACTCGGCACTTCGTACGGCACCTTTAAAGCCTCTAACCTCATGAAGAAGCCTTGTGTAAGGCTTCATGTTCGCTTTTAGGGCCTCAAGCGACATTGCCGCCGCGATTTCGGCCTGTTTTAACCATCTGTCCGCATCGTACAGGAATATGGCGCTCATGGCCGTAAGAACATTGGAACCGTTTATTGTTGCAAGCCCGTCTCTTGCTTTTAGTCCGGGTACCGGTATGCCGGCTTTATCCATCGCTTCTTTTGAGGACATAAGCTTGCCCTTATAATAAGCTTTACCTTCACCCATCATAAGAAGGGCCACCTGAGACATTGGGGCAAGATCCCCGCATGCTCCCACGGATCCTTTCTGACAGACAAAAGGTGTAACGCCTTTATTTAAAAGGTCCACAAGTGTCTGAGTGATCTCGAGTCTGACGCCCGAGTTGCCGTGAGCGTGGACATTGATCCTTCCGAGCATAGCTCCTCTGACATACTCTACAGGCGCGGGATCCCCTATGCCGGCAGCATGATTATATATCAGGTATTTCTGGAACTCTTTTGTCTGATCTTCATCTAAGACAACTTCTGAAAATTCACCTATACCGGTGTTCACACCGTACATTACTTCTTTTGCCCTTACCTTTTTTTCGAGCATTTCCCTGCATTCATTAATTCTTTCTGCAGCCCTGGGTGAAAGTTTAACCTTTTCATTAAATCTGGCGACTCTTACAAGTTTTTCCACGCTCAGACCGGACCCGGATATCGTGATCATTTATCTTCTCCGCTTAAATTTTTAATTTTCCTGTGATCTTTTCTGCACATCTGAGGATCGTTCCGTCCTCTATCATTTCTCTTGAACTGATCATATCGGGATAGATATATCTGTCCTTTTTTAAAAATTTTACCTTTTTCCTAAATTCCTTGTGTACTGACTTTATAGCTGTTGAAGACATTTCGGCACCTCTGTATTCCAGCCCCTGAGCGGCACACATCAGTTCAACGGCTAAAACATCTGCAGTGTTATTAATTATTTCCAGACATTTTCTTGCAGCGTGAGCTCCCATACTCACATGGTCCTCTTTATTGGCGGATGTCGGGATCGAATCTACAGATGCGGGGTGCGAGAGCACTTTATTTTCGCTTACAAGTGCGGCTGCGGTAACCTGTGTCATCATAAATCCGGAATTAAGGCCGCCGTTCTCTGTAAGAAATGCGGGAAGTCCGTCGCTGGTGGAAGGGTCGAGCATATATGCCGTACGCCTTTCGCTTATAGAGGCGAGTTCAGAAACAGCCACAGATAAAAAATCCATAACAAATGCTACCGGTTCTCCGTGAAAATTTCCTCCCGAAACCACATCGTGTCCTTCTTCGAATACAAGAGGATTATCAGTGACCGAGTTCATTTCGGTCTCGATGATCTTTTTTGCGTGATTATATGTATCCTTTACAGCCCCGTGGACCTGAGGAATACATCTCAGGCTGTATGCATCCTGCACTTTACTGCATTCTGCATGAGAGCTTAATATTTTTGAATCGTGAAGCAGTTTTATAAAATTCTGCGCTGTAATTTTCTGACCCTCATGCGGCCTTGCAGAATGTATTCTGGGGTCGTGCGCCTTCAGCGATCCTTTTAGTGCGTCCAGGCTCAAAGCTCCCGTGATATCAGCTGATTTGATCAGAGTACCTGCTTTGAGCAGAGCGATCGCTGCAGATGAAGTCATTAACTGAGTTCCGTTCAGTATCGCCAAACCCTCTTTCTGCTTAAGTTCCAAAGTCTCTATGCCGGCATTTTTCCTGTGGGCAGCGCCGGTTGCCGCGCAAGACCCCGTGACGGTAACGTCGGATCGGGGCGGATTAT
>JAWOER010000118.1:0-4455 GCA_046482655.1 Candidatus Delongbacteria bacterium
CACTGCGGACAGGATGACCTGCCCGTATCCGAAGTCAGACGGATCGCACCGCACCTTATGGTCGGAGTATCTACACATTCTCCCGAACAGGCCCTAAAAGCTGTTAAAGACGGAGCGGATTACATTGGAGTGGGACCGATATTCTCGACCAAAACGAAGAAAAATGTCTGTGATGCTGTCGGTTTCGAGTATCTCGAATTCGCTGTCAGGGACATAAATATTCCATTCGTGGCTATCGGAGGCATAAAAGAACACAACATCGGCGAAGTGGTCAAAAGAAGTGCGAAAACAATAGCACTGGTCACAGAGATCGTCGGTGCGGAAAATATAAAAGAGAAAATTGAGATTTTAAATAACAAATTAAAGGATAAATGATGAACTACACAACACAGATGGACGCGGCTTTCAAAGGTATAGTCACGCCGCAGATGCAGGATGTTCTAAATGATGAACATATCAGCGAAAAAAAAATCTTAAAACTGATGTCGGAAGGAAAGATCGTAATTCCCGCTAACAAAAATCACAAGAACCTTAGAGGCATAGGTATCGGTCAGGGTTTAAAAACTAAAGTCAACGTCAATCTCGGAGTTTCTAAGGACTGTTTTAATCTTGATATGGAGTTGAAAAAAGTCAGAACCGCACTTGAACTGAAAACTGACGCGATCATGGATCTGAGTACATTCGGTGATACGCAGAAATTCAGAGAGCTGATCGTGAAAGAATCACCCGTTATGCTCGGAACAGTGCCTATTTACGATACGGTGAGAGAGTATATCGACAAACCAATAAAAGATATCACTGTTGACGAGTGGTTCGGTATAACTGAAAGGCACATTCTCGACGGGATTGATTTTCTGACAATTCACGCCGGATTGACGAAAGTTGTAGTCGAAAGAGTTAAGAAAAATATGAGGCTGACCCATGTTGTTTCAAGAGGCGGATCGATCCTGATGGAATGGATGGAGGAAAACAACGCGGAAAATCCTTTCTATGAGCATTTTGAAAGGCTTCTCGATCTGTGCGAAAAGCACGATGTGACCCTGAGTCTTGGAGACGGACTGCGGCCGGGGAGTATAAAAGACAGCACGGACGCGCCTCAGATACAGGAACTTATCATGCTTGGAGAGCTTACCAAGCAGGCCTGGAAAAGAAAAGTTCAGATTATGATCGAAGGTCCGGGTCACATTCCGCTGCACGAGATCGTTTCTAATATGCAGCTTCAGAAGAAGCTCTGCCACGGCGCACCTTTCTATGTGCTCGGCCCCCTTGTGACCGACATTGCACCCGGCTACGACCATATTACAGCCGCCATCGGCGGAGCCCTTGCGGCGGCTCACGGGGCGGACTTCCTGTGCTATGTAACGCCTGCGGAACACCTCAGACTGCCCGACCTTGACGATATGAAGGAAGGCGTTATCGCCTCCCGTATTGCCGCCCACGCCGCCGACATTGCGAAGGGACTTCCCGGCGCAATGGACTGGGATAACGCGATGAGCAAAGCTCGCCATGACCTGGACTGGAAAGCGCAGATAGACCTCGCCATAGATCCCAAAAAAGCAAAAGCCTATCGCGAATCTGCAGCTCCCTTAGACGAAGAAGTATGCTCCATGTGCGGTGAATTCTGTGCAATTAAAAGAAGCAACAGAGTTCTGGATAAGTAGTGTGTAGAAATAATTATATTTAATGAGCGTCCAGCCAGTTTTTGCCGGCGCCGATGTTGACTTCGAGCGGAACCGATAATTCGACTACATTCTCCATTTCATGCTTTATCATTTCTGTGAACTTATCGGCCAGTTCCTCTCTGACCTCGAACACGAGCTCGTCGTGTATCTGCAGCAGCATTCTCGCATCGAAGCCGTCGAGCTTTTTGTCTATTTTCATCATGGCCATCTTGATTATATCAGCTGATGTGCCCTGGATCGGGGCATTGACCGCCGCTCTTATTGCCGCGCTTCTGATATTCTTGTTCGATGAGCGTATCTCGGGTATTTCCCTTCTGCGTCCGAAAAGTGTTTTTACATATCCGTGCTGTTCGACATATATCGTTGTGTCGTCGATATACTGTTTTATCTCTGTGAACTGTTCAAAGTAACGGTCTATGAATTCGGAGGCTTCCTGATAGCTTATCCCCATGTCTTCGCTGAGCCCGTATTTCGACTTTCCGTAAAGAACCGCAAAATTGGCTGTCTTTGCTTTGATCCTCATTTCTTTTGTCACTTCTTTAACAGGCACTCCGAACAGTTTTGAAGCTGTTGCTGAATGTATGTCGATCCCTTTGCTGAAAGCCTCCGTGAGATTCTCGTCCCTGCAGAAATGTGCGAGTATCCTCAGTTCGATCTGAGAATAATCGGCCGAGATCAGTTTATATCCTTTCTCCGGCACAAAAGCAGTTCTTATCTTTTCTCCCAGTTCGTTTTTTATCGGGATGCTCTGTAAGTTGGGATTTGCCGATGACAGTCTGCCTGTTGCAGCAACATACTGGAGAAATGATGTGTGTATCCTGCCTGTAGGTCCATAAATATATTTCACCAGTCCCGCCGCATAAGTGTTGTTAAGCTTGGTCAGTTCCCTATACTTTAGCAGCAGTTCTGCTATAGGATGACCCTCGTTGGCGAGCTTTTTCAAAACTGCGTGATCGGTCGAATAAGTCCCGCTCGAACCCTTTCTGCCGCTCTTAAGCCCGAGTTTTTCGAAAAGAACTTTGCTGAGCTGCTTAGGAGAATCCAGGTTGAATTCATCCGCAGAAAGAGTCCAGATACTTTTTCTTAATTCTTTTGCTCCCGCCTCCATTTCGGAAGATATTTCCTTTAGAACCTGCCTGTCAATTATCACGCCGTTTCTTTCCATTGTAAAAAGAACATACGTCAGGGGCATTTCCATATCAGTATAGATCTTCTGCACATCGTCGTTTACGCCCAGTTCCTCTTTTAGCTTAAAATATGATCTGAAAAGTATCTCGGCTTTTTCGGATTGAACAGTATCATGCTCAAAATGCTCATCATTTTTAGTTAATGTAAAATGATGCAGATAATGCCTGGCTATAGAAGTCATATCTCTTTTGTTGGAACCGGATCGGACGAGGAAATCGGCTATCAGCACATCAAATATTCCGCATTTTACTTCAATGCCGCAGTTCTTTAATGCATGGAGCGATTTTTTTATATCGTAACCGATCATAGTAAGTTTTTCGTCTTCGAATATCTCTTTAAAATTCTGCAAAAATTTCTCCGGAGCACCGGTTTCGCTCTCATCGAAAAGACTGAGCTGAACCTCTTCTGTTTTGAAATCTTTGCCTATATAAAAAGCTTCGTGTTCCTTAACACTCAAAGCTATATTTTTAATCTTGTATTCAAGAACAAAATCGCCTTCAATTTCAAAGACAATAGAGAATTTTTCTGCTTTTTTGATTCTCTTAATGAGTTTATTTTCCGCTTTTTTATCGTCGATCAAAGTAAAATCGAACTTTTCGGGATCATACTTATCATCCTGAGTCCTTCCTGTAGCCACGCCCTGTTTTTTTTCCAGATATTCGAGGTGTCTTTTCATGTTGAGTTCGTAAAAATAATCCGCAAGTTTTTCAAAATCATAACTCTTTATATGCAGACTTTTTTCATCTATATCTACTTCGAGATCGGTTTTTAAAGCAACAAGTTCAGATGATGTTTTGACTGTTTCCTTACTTGCCTTAAGAGATTCTCTGACAGCGTTTCCTGAAACTTTATCAATATTTTCAAAAATGCCCTCGACGGTCCCGAACTCTTTTAGAAGTTTTACGGCCGTTTTTTTCCCCACTTTCGGTACTCCGGGAATATTGTCCGAAGGATCACCTGTGAGAGTCAGAAAATCCTTTATCTGTTCCGGATACAGTTCGAATTTTTCCTTAACGCCTTCTCTGTCAACAATTTTCTGTTCTTTCGGGTCGTAGATAAAAACATCGTCATTTACAAGCTGTGCAAGATCTTTATCTGATGAATAAATATAAACTTTGTAGCCGAGACTCGGAGCTTTCTTACTTATCGCTCCGATCAGATCGTCAGCTTCAAAACCCTCTCTTGATATTGTTTTGATCCCGGTAGCTTCGATCATCTCGTAAAGCAGAGGTATCTGACTTTTAAGTTCATCGGGCATTTTTTCTCTCGTAGCCTTGTACTCGGGATAAAGTTCGTGCCTGAATGTGGGTTTGGAGGTGTCAAGCACGACTGCCATATATTCGGGAGCCTCTTTCTCTATCAGGGAAAAAAAGGATGAGAAAAATCCGTAGAGAGCAGAAACATTGAAACCTGTTTTCGTGACCAGCGGTCTTGCACCAAAGGCAAAAAAAGCGCGGTAAATAAGAGCGTATCCGTCTATAAGATATAATTTTTTTTCTTTTTCAGAACTCATCAGCACCTCATTTGATTTACACTGGTGAGAATATAACAACATTTTTACGGGTTTTGAAGTATTTTGTTCGGA
>JAWOER010000236.1:0-9573 GCA_046482655.1 Candidatus Delongbacteria bacterium
TTTCCTCTCTCTTCATCTTCATCTTTGTCATATAGTATATTCCCAGCACCATGTCCTGAGTGGGATATGCCACAGGTTTTCCTGTTGCAGGATGTAAAAGATTGTGAGAGGCCATCATGAGAAGTCTTGCTTCCAGCTTGGCTTCGGGTGAGAGAGGAAGGTGTACCGCCATCTGGTCACCGTCAAAATCGGCGTTGAAAGCCTTACAGACAAGAGGATGAAGCTGGATAGCTTTTCCTTCTATGAGCACAGGCTGAAATGCCTGGATGCCGAGTCTGTGCAGGGTTGGTGCTCTGTTAAGCATAACAGGGTGCCCGTCGACCAGACCCTCGAGCAATTCCCAAACCTTGTCCGTGCCTTTCTCTATCTCCTTCTTTGCATTTTTTATGGTCGTGACACTTGAATCATACTCGATCAGCTTCCTTATCAGATAAGGTTTGTAAAGTTCGAGCGCCATTTCTTTCGGAAGACCGCACTGATGTATTTTTAATTTCGGCCCTACAACTATTACAGAACGACATGAATAATCGACCCTTTTACCCAGAAGATTGCTTCTGAACCTTCCCTGTT
The DNA here is from genome assembly GCA_046482655.1 of Candidatus Delongbacteria bacterium. Taxonomy (GTDB): domain Bacteria; phylum UBA4055; class UBA4055; order UBA4055; family UBA4055; genus SLFX01. The sequence goes on from JAWOER010000236.1 coordinate 571, forward strand.
TCCCTTTCAGTGAGTCTGAAAGAGATTTTAGAGCCCTTTTGCCGTCACTTCTTACAACATTGTTTTTTCTGCCGTTATCAAAAAGCGAATCAACAGATTCCTGTATCATCCTTTTCTCGTTTCTTACAATAACCTCGGGAGCTCTTATCTCAAGCATTTTCTTGAGCCTGTTGTTCCTAATGATCACCCTTCTGTACAGGTCATTAAGGTCAGAAGTTGCAAATCTCCCGCCTTCTAAAGGTACGAGAGGTCTGAGCTCGGGTGGAATAACAGGGATAACATCAAGAACCATGTATTCGGGTTTATTGGTCTCCATGTTGTTTTTGAAAGATTCAACAACATTCAACTTTTTTAGAATATCGCGCTTATTATTTTCCGATCTTTCTTCCGCAATGGCTTTTCTCATTTCGGCAGAAAGTTTCTTTACATCTATTTCCTTCAAGAGCATTCTGACTGCTTCGGCACCGATCTCAGCTTTAAAACTTTCATAGGCTGAATATTCGCTCTCATATATCTCTGATTTTTCTATAAGCGTATTATAATCGCTTTCGGTCATTAGAGATTTGTACTTAATATCTTTTACGATACTTACGAATTTAAGATTTATCACATCTTTTATAAGACCGTCAAAGGCAACAACATCCTTCTTTTCCTTTACCGGGATCGATCGTATATCCTTGTCAAAATCCGCAAAACCGTTCAATATTTTCATAAAATCATAATCGTCATAAAGAATGGCATATACCCTTTCCCTGATATCCTTTTCTCTGTATTTATCCAGCACTAGTCTTTCGATCATTTCTGATATTTCTGAAACTCTCTGTTTCAGATCATCAAACAGAGTCTGTAATTCTTCGCCGTGTTCAAATCCGGAATAAAACTCCCGAAGTACGACATCTATTGCCTCTTTTTGTGTATCATCTTTTATAGACAAATAAAGTAGTTTTTCAAGCTCTGTTATGAATTTATGGTATCTTTCCAGACAGGTTTTGCTGTACCTGTCAACCAAAAGCTGATAATCTTCTGAAATCCTTCCGGGTTTGATAACGACATATTTTTCATAGTATATTATCTGTTCCAGAGTTTTTACGGTATAATTCAAAAGATTGCCTATCTTGGAGGGAAGAGACCTGAAAAACCAGATATGTACTACCGGAACAGCCAGCCTGATGTGACCGATCCTTTCTCTTCTCACGCTTCGTCTGTTCACTTCTACGCCGCACTTGTCACAAACGATACCTTTATACCTGGATCCTCTGTACTTGCCGCATGAACATTCCCAATCTTTTTGAGGTCCGAATATTCGCTCGCAGAACAGACCGTCTTTTTCCGGCTTATAAGTTCTGTAATTAACCGTTTCAGCTTTGGTTACTTCACCTCTGCTTGTTTTGAGAACTTCTTCGCTGGACAGAAGTTTTATTGAAAACTTAGAAAAAGCCTTGTGCAATACATCTCTTTGACGCAGTCTTGGCATTTTTAACTCCCTGTTTTAATAGATGTTGAGTTCAGATTTTAAAATATAACACCTTTATTATTCAAGTTTAACATCAAGGTTTAGACCGTACAGCTCCTTAATAAGCACATTGAAAGCTTCCGGTATTCCCGGCTTTGGTATCTCCAAGCCCTTTACTATCGCCTCATAGACCTTTGTTCTGCCGTTCACATCGTCGGATTTGTAGGTCAGCATTTCCTGAAGCACATGCACTGCACCGTAAGCCTCTAAAGCCCAAACCTCCATTTCTCCGAACCTCTGGCCTCCGAACTGAGCTTTACCGCCCAAAGGCTGTTGAGTGATGAGTGAATAAGGTCCAATTGATCTTGCGTGCAGTTTATCCTCCACAAGATGTGATAATTTGAGCATATATGTGACACCGACAGTGACCTTTTGTTCAAATTCTTCACCGGTCATACCGTCATACAGTGTTGTTTTGCCCGAAGAAGGCAGCTCTGCATCTTTCAGCTTATCTTTTACATTCTCTATAGTCGCACCGTCAAAGACAGGTGTGGAATATTTTTCGTTCAGAACCTTGCCTGCCCATCCCAGATTGGTCTCAAATATCTGTCCGGGATTCATCCTTGAAGGTACACCAAGAGGATTTAATATAATGTCCACCGGAGTACCGTCCTCCATATAAGGAAGATCCTCTATGGGGACTATTCTGGAAACGATACCTTTATTTCCGTGCCTGCCGGCCATTTTATCTCCGATCTGGATCTTTCTCTTCTTGGCTATATATACCTTTACGAGCTGAATAATACCCGGAGGAAGCTCATCGCCATAGAGCAGTCTCTGCCTGTCTCTCTGAAAATCCACATTCAGCTGATCTACCGCCATTGAGTAGTTTATTACGATATCGGATATTTTATCGTTTATTTCTTTATCCCCGGTCCAGTCCGTCGATATATTTGAATCTTCTATGTTAAGGTCTAGAAATGTCTTTTCCTCAACTTTATCTCCTTTTGCAAGGACCAGTGACCGTGTGCCTTTGTCTTTTTGCAGACAGACTATATCTTTATTTATGTCTTCGCCCTCAAGCAGCTCAAAAAGTTCAGACGCCCTCTCAAGTTCCAGGGCTCTCATATCGTTATCGTACTTTTTCTTGAGTTTTTTCATCTGCTCTTTTTCTTTACTCTTTTTTGAGGCGTCTTTTTTCTTTCTGGAAAATACTTTTGTTTCTATTACAATGCCCTTGTCTCCGGGGGGAACCCTTAAAGAAGCATCCTTTACTTCACCTGCCTTTTCACCAAAGATAGCCTTTAGAAGCTTATCTTCCGGAGTCAGGTTTACTTCCCCTTTCGGTGTAACTTTTCCCACCAGTATGTCCCCGGCATATACTTCTGCACCTACTCTGATTATTCCAGTGTCGTTTAAATTCTTTGTAGCCTCTTCACTCACATTCGGGATCTCTCGTGTAAGCTCTTCTTCTCCCCTTTTCGTCTCCTTCACGCTTGTATCATATTCCTTGATATGAAGAGAGGTAAAGATATCCTCCTTGACCATTCTTTCGCTCAAAATTATAGCATCCTCAAAATTATATCCGTTCCAGGACATATAGGCTACCAGTACATTTTTACCGAGCGCAAGCTCGCCATTATCCGTAGCGGCGCCGTCGGCAAGTATATCTCCGGGTTTTACTTTATCACCCTCGTTTACAAGCGGAACATGATTCAGACATGTGTCCTGATTTGTTCTAAAGAACTTAATGAACCTGTGATAAACCTCGTCAGGATCCTTCGGGTTCTCTTTTTTTGTAACCTTAATAAGACAGCCCTTGGCGTCAATTTTTTCTACAATACCCTCTACCGTAGATTCTACCATTGCTTTTGAATCTACTGCTATCTTTTTTTCCATTCCGGTACCGACTATCGGAGATTCTGTCCTTAAAAGAGGAACGGCCTGTCTCTGCATATTGGAACCCATGAGCGCTCTGTTGGCATCGTCGTTCTCCAAAAAGGGGATAAGGCTCGCTGCCGCAGATACCACCTGGGTCGGCGTACAGTCCATATAGGTCACTTTGTCATTTGTCTGTACAGGAAAATCCCCCCTGTATCTGGTAAGAATAGTATCAGGTTTAAGAAAATTGCCTTTGGCATCTATTGGAGCGTTTGCCTGGGCGATCACATTTCTGTCCTCCTCGTCTGCAGTAAGGTAAACTATCTCGTTACTCACCTTACCTTTTTTGACCTTGCGGTACGGAGTCTCGATAAAGCCCATGTCATTCACTCTTGCAAAGGTGGCAAGAGAAGAGATCAGACCAATATTCGGACCTTCAGGAGTTTCTATAGGACAGAGTCTGCCGTAGTGCGTATAGTGCACATCGCGGACTTCGAATCCCGCCCTGTCCCGGGTAAGTCCTCCGGCACCAAGGGCAGACAGCCTTCTTTTATGTGTGATTTCTGCAAGAGGATTTACCTGATCCATAAATTGCGAAAGCTGATTGGTTCCAAAAAAAGCATTCAGCACACTCGAAAGAGTTTTTATATTTATCAGATCAGCAACAGCCAGCTCGTCCTCCGGTTTTGCCAGTGACATTCTTTCCTTGATAGTCCTGCTCATTCTGGACAGTGCGATCCCAAACTGATTTGCCAGCTGTTCTCCGACGGTCTTTATCCTTCTGTTGCCCAAATGATCAATATCATCAACTATTTTTTTTCCGTTCTTGATCTCGAGAACTTCACGGACTATGGATATTATATCATAATCTGTTATGAGCGGGGTGTCAAAATATGTATTCCATACCATCTCGGACAGTTTTGCCTTTTCGTCTGTCTTTTTATTTTTATCAAAAGATTTAACTATTTTGTCCACAGTAACATACTGGTAGTTATCAGAAGATACTTTCAGTCTTACCATCTTCTTTTTGTTGATCCTCTTAAAGAAGAACAGAAGATCGTCTTTTCTGTGGTCAAGTTTTTGATTTATCCTGTATCTTCCCACAATACCGAGATCGTATCTTTTGTCATCAAAGAACATTCTTTCGAAATGCTTTCTCGCTGTATCAACATCAGGTGATTCTGTAGATCTCAGCTGCTCATAAATATACAGTAATGCATCTTCCTGATTGGTGGTGATATCTTTTGCAAGAGTGTTATATATAAGATTAAATTTAAGCCTGTCATCAGCCTTTACAAGTGTAATATTCCTGATCTCGTTATTAACAATATCCTGTAAATTTTCCAAGGTCAGTTTTGTTCCCGCGGGGAGTACGAGCAATCCACCCGGCAATTCTTTGGGAAGGCTTTTCTTTTTCTTTTTAGACTTTTTGGTTTTTTCCAAAGATGAGCTGGGATTGTTGATAACGATCTCTTTATATACAATACGGCCAATAAGGTCTTCAATGTTCTTTTGGCTGACTTTGACCTTTTCTGACAAATTGAACATGGCGTAGATCTCCTCGTCGGTGGAGAATCCGAGCGCGCGCAGAAATACTGATACGGGAAATTTCTTTTTTCTGTCAATATATATTTGTATTGAATCGTTTATTGTTGTTTCGAATTCCAGCCATGAACCTCTAAAAGGTATGATCTTGGCGGAAAACAGTGTGGTAGAATTCGGATGAACTCTCGAGCTGAAAAAAGCTCCGGGAGACCTGTGTAGCTGTGTAACGATCACTCTCTCGGCACCGTTTATAATAAAGGTACCCTTGGGACTCATCATCGGTACAGTTCCGAAATAAGTTTCTGATTCGATAGTCTGCATATACTCTTCAGAATCGTCGGATTTTTTTGACAGTCTCATCCTGACTTTTAACGGAGCACTGTAGGTCGTACCTATCTCCTGGCATTCCACAACAGAATACTTTGGCTGACCTACCGAATAATCAATATATTCGAGCAGATACCTTTCTCTCGTGTCGGTTATAGGGAAAGAATTTTTGAATGCATTGTGCAGCCCGGAATTGATATTATCTTTTCCCTGTACACCTTTTTTTATGAACTTTTCAAAAGAGTCTAATTGAAGATCCAAAAGATTGGGCATCTCGAGAACTTCATTTATCTTGGAAAAATTCATTCTCTTATGCTTAGTTTGGTTTTTTTTCAAACCAAGTCCTCCTGTTTTTTTTTATTTGTTAAAGGACTCTATAAAACAAAAAAAGCTCAACTAACAAACTTCTGTTGTTATGTTTAGCTTTTCTTTTGTGAACATTATCACGCTCTGTTTTATTTTCATGATCATGCGGAAAGAATTAAACAATCCGCCTAAGAAAAGACAGAAAAAGTTATCCTCGGCAGAGAATAACTTTTCCCGTACAGGATCGAACTTGAAAGTTTTATTTAAGATCCGCTTGACCGCCTGCTTCTTCAATTTGTGCTTTCATTTTGAGGGCTTCTTCTTTCGGAACAGCTTCTTTTACCGGTCCGGGGCATTCGTCTACAACAGCCTTGGCTTCTTTTAGACCGAGCCCTGTGATCTCTCTTACGACCTTGATAACCTGTATCTTTTTGTCTCCGGGTGATAAGAGAACTACATCAAATTCAGTTTTTTCTTCTTCTTTTGCTTCCTCTGCACCCGCACCTGCTCCTGCAGCGACCATGGTCGGTGCTGCTGCTGTCACATCAAATTTCTCTTCGATTGCTTTTACAAGCTCGGACAGCTCCATTGCTGTCATTTTTTCCAATTTGTCCAGTATTTCTTGCACGAAATCCTCCGATACAATTTTTATTTTAATTTATTTGTCGGTTTCTTCTGATTCCGATCCCTTTGATTCTCTTAGCGCGTCAATTATCCTTGCCACTCTTGACATTGGTTCGTTCAGAACATTTGCTATCATAGCGTATAGAGTTTCTTTTGTAGGCAGATCTTTTATTACCGACATCTTATCGGCGCCATAATATTCGTTTTCGAAAAGACAGCCCTTAATCTTTAGCTCCTTGTTCTTCTTTGCAAAATCGAACAGGACCTTTGCCGGAGCGACCGGATCCGAATACGCGAAAGTCAGTGAGTTCGGGCCTTTCAGTATCTCAGTGAAGTCATCTTTGTATTCACTGTCCTCTAAAGCTCTTATTACCATCGTATTCTTAAAGACCTTCATCTCTGAATCATTATCCTTCAGGTCTTTCCTTAACTTTGATATATTTTCCACATCGATTCCATCGTATCTTGTTACATAAAAAGCAGATGATGATTTCAGTTTCTCTTTTATTTCATCTATCACTTTTCCTTTTTCGATCGTTTGCTGCTTTACTATTTTTTCCTGATTCATTTTTTTCTCCGTTAAGGTGTTTTTCAACAGATCCTTTATCAACTGATCTGGGATATTATTGTATTTCTGTCAATGTCGTAGCCTAAACCCATTGTAGATGAAATAGTGAGCTTTTTTAAATAGACCCCTTTTGCAACGGCAGGCTTAAGCGACATTATCTTTCTTATAAATTCAATAAGATTTTCTTCTATTTGAGTCTCTGTGAAAGACACTTTCCCTATTGCCACATGAACAATTCCTTTTTTCTCGGTCCTGAAATCGATCTTTCCGGCCTTTACTTCTTTGACGGCTTTTGCTACATCCGTCGTTACCGTACCGCTTTTCGGGTTGGGCATGAGTCCCCTTGGTCCCAAAACTTTTCCCAAACGACCGATCTTGGACATCATGTCCGGCGTGGCAATAACCACATCGATATCTGTCCAGCCGTCCGATATTTTTTGAACATATTCTTCGAATCCGGCGTAATCCGCTCCCGCATCCAGTGCTTCCTGTGCTTTTTCCTCCATTGCGAATACGAGAACCTTAACTTCTTTACCGGTTCCGTGCGGTAGTGAGACAACGCCTCTGACTATCTGATCGGCATGTCTCGGATCGACCCCAAGGTTAACAGACACTTCAACTGATTCATCGAACTTGGCCGTAGCGTTCAACTTACAGTATTTGACAGCATCTTTATAGGAAAGATTATTTCTGTCCGGCAGGGACTCGATCATTTTTTTGATTCTTTTTGTTCTCTTCATAGATCTTCCTTTTTTCTGTGATTTTAACAAGCCGGCACACGCTCCGGCACTATCGCGCGGCTCGGGCTTATTTCAAATTGGCTGAATTATCCCTTTACAACCACTCCCATACTTCTGCAGGTTCCTGCAATGATATTTACGGCTGCGTCAATATCATTCGCATTCAGATCCTCCATTTTTGTCTGTGCGATCTGCTCCAGCTGTGATCTTGTTATAGATCCGACCTTATTAACATTCGGTTCTGCAGAACCCTTCTCGATCTTTATAGCCTTTCTGATAAGCATCGATGCAGGTGGTGTCTTCATTATAAAAGTGAATGACTTATCCTGGTAAACAGTTATCACGACAGGTATAATATCACCTTTTTTATCCTGAGTTCTGGAATTAAAGGTTTTGCAAAACTCCATTATATTAACGCCCTTTTGACCCAAAGCAGGTCCGACCGGCGGAGCAGGCGTTGCTGCACCGGCAGGCAGTTGAAGTTTAATATAACCGACAATCTTCTTTGCCATAATTTTTGCCTTTTATTTTAAATTTTACTCATATTTTACCTGGAGGAAATCCAGATCTACCGGTGTGCTTCTGCCGAATATGGTCACCATGACCTTTAGTCTCTGCTTTTCCTCGTTTATCTCACTGATCGTACCGCTGAAATCAGTAAAGGGGCCGTCAACTATCTGCACAAAATCACCGATCTTATATATGTTCTCGACTTTTTCCTTACCTTCTGATGCCCTTGCCTTCTCCAGCATTCGATCGACCTCTTTTTTGGACAGTTCCTGAGGTTTATTCTTGGGTCCGACAAAGTTTAACACTTTAGAATTGTTTATCAGAAAATGCTCGATAGTTTTGGTAAGATGACAGTTTACGAAAATGTAACCCGGATAGAACAGTCTCTGTTTCTTGACCTTTTTGCCGTTCCTCATTTGAATGACCTCTTCGAGAGGCACGAAAACTTCCTTTATCTCGTTCTGATATCCCAGCCTTTCGGCTTCGCTTTCAATAAAGCCTTTTGTCTTAAGCTCCTCTCCCGTCAAAACATGCAGTATGTACCAATTTCCAGTCAATTATGATCCCGTTTTTAGATTTGAAAGTTTCTAATTTATCAGGTACTTGATAAGCCAACTTAGGAATTGATCCGACAAAAAGATGATCAAAACCAGTATGAGTGAAAGAGCGACAACCACTTTCGTTGACGACCAGACCTCGGTTTTGCTTGGCCAAGTTACCAGCTTCAGTTCTCTTACAACCGATTTAATGAACCCTATTGCTTTTCCCATCTTAACCTCTGGTTAATTTGCAGGCGATGAGGGATTCGAACCCCCGACACCCGGTTTTGGAGACCGGTGCTCTAACCGGACTGAGCTAAACGCCTGTACGATCACTTCGTTTCTTTGTGCCTGGTATGCTTACGGCAGAATTTACAGAATTTCTTAAAATCCAGCCTTCCGGAGTGTTTGGATTTGTTCTTATCCGTATTATAGTTTTTTCTCTTGCACTCTTCGCAGGCCAATATCACCAAATCGCGCATCTTTATGCTCCAGTTTTTATTATCACAT
>JAWOER010000185.1:0-3441 GCA_046482655.1 Candidatus Delongbacteria bacterium
TGATGCCGATCTGGGTGTCGGTTATGACGGCGATGCCGACAGGATAGGTGTGGTCACAGAAGAAGGCCGTCTGATATTCGGAGACAGTCTGATGGTGCTGTTCGCTGACGAAATACTTTCCAGGAAACCAGGTTCGGTAATAGTAGGAGAAGTGAAATGTTCAAAGACGCTTTATGATGAAATAGAACACCTTGGAGGAAAACCGGTAATGTGGAAAGCGGGGCATTCTCTTATTAAAGCGAAAATGAAAGAAACAGGTGCAGAACTCGGTGGTGAAGTGAGCGGGCATATATTTTTTAAAGACAGGTTCTTCGGGCATGATGACGCTTTGTATGCAACACTCAGACTGCTGGAAATATTATCCCGTACAGACAAAACAATAACAGAGATGCTGTCACATCTGCCAAAAATGATCATGACGCCCGAAATACGGCTTGAGAGTTCCGACGAAAAGAAATTTGAAATTGTTGAAAAGGTCACAGAACACTTTAAAAGCCACGGGTACAAAGTTTCGGATGTTGACGGAGTGAGGGTTATCTTTGAGGACGGTTTCGGTTTGATACGGGCATCAAATACACAACCGGCGCTGGTTCAGAGATATGAGGCCTCCAGCAAAAAGAGGCTGGATGAGATAATGAACATGATGCAGGAAAAATTAAAAGAGATAGAAAACACAATATAAAAAATGATCTGTTCAAAGACTGTAATATTTTTGCTTTTTATCCTTGTGCCGGCATACACCGGATGCTGCTCAGAAAGCCGCAGTCGTTTATTAAAGATAAACAAGCTTGTCGAACATGCCAACAGACTTGTCAGAGAAGGAAATTATTATAATGCTTCATATTTTTACAACGAAGTTATAAAGAATATAGACCTGCACAGATCAGAAAATAACAATACCTGCCGATACCGCGACTCTGTAATCACAGCAGCTTTGAATCATTACTCAAATTTCAGTTCATTAAAAGAACTCAATATGTACCCGGCCGCAAACAGCAAATTATTTGTATTCGATAAAACGGATTTTGAACTCAGGCATCCAAATACGGATTCATACGATCCGCTTCCGGACAAAGAACTGAATATGGTAAAAAAATGGATCAATAATTATACTGATCAGAACAGATCGACATTTCAGGCTTATCTGAACAGATCTGCAGCTTATGTGGCAGAGCTGAAAAAGATCTTCAGACATTTCGGACTTCCCGAAGATCTTGCCTATGTTCCTATGGCGGAATCGGGATATTCCCCCTTTGCACATTCTTATGCAAAAGCGTCGGGTTTATGGCAATTCATTCCGGCAACAGGAAGGGCGTTCGGACTCAATTATAACTGGTGGGAGGATGACAGAAAAAATATAATAAAATCTACGATAGCGGCAGCAAAATACTATATAGAGTTGTACGAGGAGTTCGGGGATTGGAACCTGGTACTTTCTGCCTATAACAGCGGATGCGGAAGAGTCCGCAGGGCGGTCAGGACCCACAATACAACTAATTTTTGGCAGTTGAGCTCTCTGCCCCGGGAAACAAAGGAATATGTTCCCAGAATAAGGGCTTTGGTAAAGGTCGCGAAAGAGTACGAAAAATACGGATTTGAAAAGAATAAAGAATTGTTTTTGCCCGATACCGTTATGCTCGACAGCTGTGTAAGTATTCATAAAATTGCTAAAGCTGCAAATACCAGTTACGAAAATATAAAGAGGCTCAATCCTCATCTGCGTCAGTGGGTTCTGCCTCCCTATGCAACTGATTATCCTGTTATTATCCCTGCCGCGTCAAAGATCGATTTTCGAAAGAAATTTTCACAATTTAAACAGAGCGATATTTATCCTGTTATCGAGCACAAGGTAAAAAAAGGTGAAGACATAAAAAAGATAGCGGATCTCTACAAGGTCGATACTGCTGCTGTAAATGATCTGAATAATGACCTGAAAGAGGATTTGAAAGCCGGTGATATTATTAATGTCCTTCCGCCGCCCCTGGATCAGAAATGGTTCACAAATTTCAATAACAGATACCTGACATATTACGATGATGAAAAGTATTTTCTTGACGGGAGAGAAAAAGCTCATTACATTGTAAGAAGGGGCGACAGCGTCTGGGCTATTTCCCGCAAATTCAAAATAGATCATAAGAAACTCAGAGCCTGGAACAAAATTAGCGGAAATAATCTTATTAAGCCCGGACAACGACTGGTGATATATCTGTAAAGATCTAAAGAAAATTAATAAACAATTAAATTGAAAGGAGACAAAAATGGGAAAAACAATTAAGAAACTGACAAAATTCGACATCATCAAGAAAGTTCACGAGATCACAGGTCTTTCATACAAAGAAACAGGAAGTGTGATCAATAATTCGATAGAGGTCATAAAAGAAAGTCTGAAGGAAGATTTTGTTATCGAGCTCAGAGGTTTTGGGACTTTTAAGGTGGTGGAAAGAGCTGCAAGGATAGCTTACAAACCCAAGGGAAGAGAAAAACTCGAGATCCCCGCAAAGAAAGTCCCTGTTTTTAAGGCAGTAAAAAGCCTAAAAGAGAAGGTAAATAAACACACAAAGAAATAAAAAAGGAGCAGTCAATGCCGAGCGGAAAAAAAAGAAAACGCCACAAGATCAATACTCATAAAAGAAAAAAGAGATTGAGAAAGAACAGGCACAAAAAGAAATAAGTTAAAAGCGGGAATTTCCCGCTTTTTTCTTATATGAGTTCCAGAGATTTAAAGCTTTGCACTATCGTGTGACCGAAACTGCGGATGTCTTCAGACGGTTCAATCAGGTCGGGTATCTGAATAATTGTCATGCCTGCAGCATACGCAGATCTGACACCGTTTTCTGAATCCTCAAAAACGATACACTTTTTTGGCTCTGCTCCGAGTGCGGTTGCTGTGTTTAAGTATATTGCGGGGTCAGGTTTTGATTTTTTGACCGTGTCCCCACCGGTCACTTTCTCAAAAAAGTTTAATATGCCGGCCTTTTTAAGCTTTTTTAAAGCCACTCCGGTGTCTGTAGATGTAGCGACAGCGGTTCTCAGATTTTTTTGAGCAAGGGTTTTAAGGAATGTATGGGCACCTTCTTTTAATGGTATTGCTTCCTTTTCTATTAAAGATATGTAAAGATCATTCCATTTCCGGTTTGCTTCAGCATACGGAATAAAGGATCCGAACCCCTTCTCCAGCAGTTTATTGCCTTCTGCAGTATTTCTCCCGATACACTTTTTATATATTTCAAAATCGGGATCATATCCGTATCCCGAACAAATTTCTTTAAAGCAGTTCCAGCATATTTTTTCGGTATCGAACAATAGTCCGTCCATATCAAATATGAACGCGTCATACATTTCTGTTTTGATCAGAACGGATATCTTTTTCACTCAGGCTCCTGTTGTCTTTTTCTTGTAAGTTAATAAAAAAATCCGGTAAAAAAAACTAAATATTTGTTG
>JAWOER010000192.1:0-4962 GCA_046482655.1 Candidatus Delongbacteria bacterium
CTCGACCAAAGCACCCGAAGAGACAGAATTTGCACTCATGGAAAAGATACCGAAGAAATACTGGAGCGAGATAAACGATCTGATGGTCGCATTCGGTCAGACCATCTGCAGACCCATCGGTCCGAAATGTAATGAGTGTAAAGTTGAGGATTGCCCATCAAGAAGGAGATGATTTAGGACTTATCCCTGAATTTTATTGACAATTTTGATATTTAACATTAAATTTAAAGGCTGTTTCTAGTAATAATTAATTGAAATAAACGGAGAGTGAAAATGACAGACAAGAAAAAAAGCGAACTGGAAAAACTTGGAGAAAAACTTCTTTTTAACAAAAAGAACGCCTGGGAAAAGATCCCGAAAAAAGAATTTGATGAAATAATGACCCTTTCTGAGGATTACAAAAACTTTTTGAACAAAAGTAAAACCGAACGGGAAGTAATGGTGAATGTAGAGGAAATTTCAAAAAAATTCGGTTTCGTCAACATAAAAAAAGCCAAAAAGACAGACAAAAAACTTTTTATCGGATACGACGGTGTGTGCGGTGCGATGGCTGTCATAAATGATCCGAAAAAATTTGCCGAAGGTTTTTTGATGAACGGTGCTCATGTAGATGTTCCCCGTATAGATCTAAAGCAATTTCCGCTTTATGAAACAGAGGATATGGCCTATATGAAAACACATTACTACGGCGGAATAAAAAAATATCACTGGGTGACCAGGCCTCTTGCTCTACACGGTGTGATCATTACAGAGAGCGGTAAAAAGATAACCGTGAATATCGGAGAAGAAAGGGATGATTTTGTTTTTACTATAAACGATATTCTTCCCCATCTTGCAAAAGACCAGTACAAAAAAAGTCCTGCAACAATAATAGAAGGCGAACAACTCAATATACTAGTCGGATCGATACCCTATAAATTCAAAACAGGAAAAAATTCGGTTAAACTGGCGATACTTGACCATCTGAACAAAAAATACGGTATCAAAGAGCAGGACTTTATTTCTGCAGAACTGCAGCTGGTCCCGGCAGGAGAGGCAAGAGATATTGGATTTGACAGAAGTTTTGTGGGATCCCACGGCCAGGACGACAGAGTTTGTGCTTACCTTGGAATGAAAGCACTGATAGATACCGGACCAGCAGATACAAAAAAGAACATTATGATGATCTTTTTTGACAAGGAAGAGATCGGTTCCGCGGGCAATTCGGGTGCTGATTCTAATATTGTAGAAAGGCTGGTTAACGATATACTTCAGCATTACGGCAAGGGTGACTATAACACGCTCATAAAATCTCTGGAGAATTCAAAACTTCTTTCTTCCGATGTCAACGCCGGAATAGATCCCGAATGGAAAAGCGTTAATGAGCCTATGAATGCCGCAAAGATCGGCTTCGGAGTATGTCTTACAAAATTCACAGGTTCCGGGGGAAAAGGCGGATCTAACGAGGCTCACGCAGAGTTTGTGGCAGAGATACGGAAAGCCTTTAACAAAGACGGTGTCATATGGCAGACTACAGAACTTGGAAAGGTCGATCAGGGCGGCGGCGGAACTATAGCGAAATTTCTGTCCGCTTACGGCATGGATGTAATAGACTGCGGAACACCTCTTCTTTCTATGCACTCGCCTTTTGAAGTAGCATCAAAGGCGGACATATATCACACATACAAGGCATACAAAGCTTTCTACAAATATTTGTAGCGGACTTGAAAAAAGAGAATGTAAGAATAATATTGTGCCGGATCTGGTCTCCGGGTAATATCGGGTCAGTTCTGAGGGCTATGAAGAATTTTGGTTTTACCGACATCGTTTCGGTGAATCAGATGAATTTTTCAGAAGAAGAAACGCTGACGATGTGTGCCGGAGCAAAGGATCATTATAAATACCTCAGATTCAGCGATGATCTAAAAAAAGAGATTGCCGACCTGAGTTGTGTTTACGGATTTACTGCGAGAAAAAGGAGGCATTTTCGTACTGTCAGCCCCAAGGAAATGTCTATAGAGATCGCGAAGCTTCCCGACGATGCGAAAATAGGCGTGATGTTCGGCAATGAGACCAACGGTCTGAATAATTATGAGGCTGATATATGTGATAAGACGGTATTTATCCCGACCTCTCCTGAATATTCTTCTTTAAATGTGGCAGGTGCGGCCATGGTCGCCATGTATGAACTTGCTTTAGTTGAGCAAAAAAAATCCGGTATGAAAGATAATTTGATAGATCTGAATGAAAAAGACGACTTGCTCAAATTGATCGGGGATGTTGTCTGCAGCAAGCTAATGGAAAGATCCGACAATAAAAAACAGATCAGAGAGAATATCCGTCATATTTTCAGAAGACTGAAAATGAATAAGAAAGAATCAGGATTTATAAGAAGTATCTTTGAGATCGTCGACAGAAAAATATAAAATTCTTGAATAAACTGATTAATTTTCTTAAATTAATTTCAACCAGCCTTTGGGGGCCACTTATGCTAAAAAATATAGATCCTGTCGATACAGTTTCCTGGAAAAAGCTGCTCAGACACTACAAAGAAATTAAGGATGTGACTCTGAACGAGCTTTTTGAAGATAAAGACAGGTTTAGAAAATTTTCTGCAAAAGCGGGTGATATTCTCCTGGATTACTCAAAAAACAAGATCAACGACACTACAATGCAGCTTCTTGTCGAATTTGCAAAAGAAATGGGGCTGCAGGATGCTGTAGTTTCGATGTTCGAAGGAAAAAAGATAAACGAGACCGAGAACAGAGCTGTTCTCCACACTGCTTTAAGAGATTTTTCGGGCGGGAAGGTTTTTGTTGACGGCAAAGATGTCATGCCCGATATTATAAAAGTCAGAGAAAGGGTTAAGGCTTTTTCGAGTGCAGTAAGGTCGGGTGAATTCAAAGGTTATACTTCAAAAAAGATCACAGATGTAGTAAATATCGGGATCGGAGGTTCTGATCTTGGCCCGAAAATGGTCTGCGAAGCCTTAAAATTTTTCGCTGACAGATCTATAAATATCCATTTTGTTTCAAATGTTGACGGAACGCATATCGCAGAAACATTAAAAGACCTTGATCCCGAAACCACACTTTTTTTGATCGCTTCCAAAACTTTTACGACCCAGGAAACTATGACCAATGCCCATACCGCCAGAAAGTGGTTTTTGGAGCGTGCGGAAAAAAGAGAATATATCAGGCATCATTTTGCGGCTCTGTCAACCAATTCGGAAAAAGTCACTGAGTTCGGGATGAGTAAAGAAAATATGTTTGAATTCTGGGATTTTGTAGGCGGAAGATATTCAGTCTGGTCGGCGATAGGGCTTTCTGTCGCGATCTCGGTGGGGTACGAACGGTTTGAGGAATTACTGAAAGGCGCTGAAGAAATGGATAACCATTTTAAGAACACAGCGCCGGAGAAGAACATACCTGTAATTTTGGGACTTTTGGGATTCTGGTATTGTGATCTTTTCGGTTCGGAATGCGAGTTCGTATTGCCTTATGATCAGTACCTTAACAGGTTTCCTGCTTTCTTACAGCAGCTAAGTATGGAAAGTAACGGCAAATCCTCAACGAGAAGCGGTTGTTTTGTAAGATACAGGACAGGACAGGTTCTGATGGGAGAACCGGGCACGAACGGACAACACTCATTTTATCAGCTCCTGCATCAGGGCACCCACAAAATACCCTGTGATTTTTTATGTGCCCGTCAGCCACTGAACGATATAGGAGATCATCACGAAAAACTACTGTCCAATTTTCTGGCACAGACCCGTGCTCTCGCTTTTGGCCGAAGCAAAGAAGAGGTCATAAAAAAAATGAAGACCTCGGGCATGAACGATACAGAAATAAACAAACTCTGTATCCATAAGGTATTTAAAGGGGATAATCCTACCAATTCTATCGTTTATGATAAACTTTCACCGAAGACGCTTGGAATGCTTACTGCCATGTACGAACACAAGGTTTTTGTGCAGGGGATATTATGGAACATTTATAGTTTTGACCAGTGGGGTGTGGAACTTGGAAAAGAACTTGCGGTTAAAATGCTGGATGATCTTAAAACAAAAAAGATCAGTCCTGTTCAGGACTCTTCAACTCGGGGTCTGCTGCAACACATAATAAACAGGAGAATCTAAAAAATGAAAAAATGCCCGGTAATTTCTGTGTTCATCATGACTGTTTTGATTCTGACATCTTGTTCGCCTGCTCATGTTAGGAAAGACCGCCCCGAAGATGATCCCGGGAGATCATATACAGAGGATAAAAGCATTGAGTCTTTTTATTATGCTCATAAACATGCCGTTCACAGAATAGGTGCAAAAGGACCGGATGCTTTCGATTGCAGCGGGTTTACTCAAAGCCTTTTCAGTGAAATTTACGGAATAGAACTTCCCAGAACATCCGGTTCCCAATATTTTAGCGGCAACCGCGTAAAGAACATAAATGAACTTTCCTACGGGGACCTTGTCTTTTTTAATACAAGCGGCAGAGGCGTTTCTCATGTGGGGGTCTATCTTAAAAACGATATATTTGTCCATGCTTCCTCAAGTCTGGGCGTCACAAAGAGCAATATACGCGATAATTACTGGAGAAAAAGATTTCTGGAAGGAAGGAGGGTACTCAGGTGAAGTTATTTAATACAATCATATTGCTAGCTTTTGCAACTGCAGTTTTCGCCGCAGACAAATTTTTTGTGGACTATTCTTCATACAAGACGATGGAGGATTCTATCACAAGAACGGACATATATATTTCTGTGCCCGTAGCAAATCTTAAGTTCGAAGATAACGAAAGTATTTTTTCTGTAAAGGTGTTCATATACGACGGTAATAAGCTTGTTGCAGAAGACAGATGGAAACAGAAATATACTATTGATGACCCTGCTGCTAAATTCAGCGGAGCGGAAATACCGGCAATATCGAAAACAGCGCTTTCCCCTGGATATTACGGATTAAAGGTGGAGGTAAAGGACCTGAAAGCG
>JAWOER010000114.1:0-8219 GCA_046482655.1 Candidatus Delongbacteria bacterium
ATTGACAATTCCAACATAGTTCCGGGTGATGTGATAGTCGGACTTGCAAGCTACGGAAAAGCAACTTACGAAAAACATTACAATGCAGGAATGGGATCGAACGGACTTACTTCGGCAAGGCATGATGTTTTCACCAAGATATACATGGAAAAATACCCTGAATCATACGCTGATAAGACGCCGGTGGAATATGTTTACTGCGGAAAATACGATCTCACAGACGATTTCGGTCACGGCGGACTCACAGTGGGTCAGGCGGTGCTTTCGCCGACGAGAACTTATGCGCCTGTACTCAAGAGAGTTTTCGACGAGGTCGGCAGGTCAAATATTCACGGCATTATTCACAATTCAGGAGGCGGTCAGGTAAAATGCCGCAGCTTCGGGAAAGGCATTCACTATGTCAAGGATTCGATAATTGAAGTACCGCCGCTCTTCGAACTGATAAAGAGCTCGAGCGGAACAGGTTATGCGGAAATGTTCCAGGTGTTCAATATGGGCTGCAGAATGGAGATAGTACTTCCCGAAAGATATGCTGAAGAAGTCATGACAACAGCCGGATTCTATAATGTTGAAGCTAAAGTCATCGGATATATTGAGAAAAACACCGAAAGCGATATCGGTAATAAAGTGACAATAACTGATCCGGAAGGGAAAAAAATAACATATTAAGCTTATGCATTTAAACGAACGGAATATAATACTGGCTTCAAAATCGCCGAGAAGAAAAGAACTGCTGGAAAACATCGGACTTAAATTCTCGGTCAAAGCGGCTGATATTGACGAGGTTCACAGAGGTGTTGAAGGCTACGGGAATATCGTGATGGACCTAGCTGAACAGAAGGGCGAGGCCGTAAGAGAGTTCATCCACGAAAGGATAATTATAGCTTCAGATACCATCGTTGTAAAAGGCGGTCAGATCCTTAATAAACCCGACGACAGGGATCATGCCTTTAAAATGCTCTCGCAGCTTTCAGGAACAGAACACAGCGTTTTTACTTCTCTCTATGTTTATGACGACTACCTAAAAAAGACGGTCAAAGATTTCAGAGAGACCATTGTTGAATTCTATACTTTGACGGAAGAGCAGATCAATGCCTATCTCGACACCCACGAACCGTTCGATAAGGCTGGAGCTTACGGAATTCAGGGCTACGGCTCAAAATTCATCAGAAAGATAAACGGCTGCTTCTTTTCCGTGATGGGCTTTCCGGTACCGCTGTTCTCGCAGGAAATGTATAAACTTGGATATATATTATGAAAAAAATAATTTTATTCGCTTTGATCCTGCTCACCTGCACCCTGGTTGCAAATGATCAGATCCTGCTCAAAGACAGTCTGGTCTCGCTTTCCTGTAAAGGGATCTCCTTCATCGGATCCGGAATAACAGTTGACGATGCTAAAATGTTCGCTGTTAATGATGCAAAGAGAAACGCGCTCGAGAAGGTCGGAACATACCTAGAATCACATATGGAAATGAAAGATCATGTAGTTACAAAAGACGAGATCCTAACCTATACTGCAGGAATACTCGAAAGCGAAATTATATCTGCAGAAAACAAGCTGGTTGACGGAACATTTGCCATAGAAGTAAAAATTAATGCCAGCATTGACACAAAATACCTCAAAGAGCGCCTTAAGAGGATTCGGAAAGATAGCCAATTAAGAAAAATGCTCGAGGAACAGAAAAAACTCAACGACAAACTCACAAAAGAGATTTTTGAACTAAAAAAACAGAAAACGGGATATGCCGAAAAAAGTAAAAACATAGCAAGGTCCCTTAAGGCCAGCGACTGGTTTAATAAGGGTTACAGAGCTCAGGAAAACGGGGAATACGAGAAAGCGCTGGAGTACTACACAAAAGCGATCAGGCTGGATCCGACAATTGCTCAAATATACAACAACAGAGGCCTTGTACATTATTTTATGCAGGATTATCCCAGAGCCGAAGTAAATTTTGACAAGGCGATAGAACTTGACAACGAACTCTGTATGGCCTATAATAACAAGGCGATCATATACTATGAAAGGCGTCTCTACGACCAGGCCATCTCATACTTCAACAAAGTTATCGAACTTGATCCCACCCTGGCGCAGCCTTATTACAACAGGGCTTTTTCCTACCACAAGAAAGGCAGAACAGACCTCAGCATAGAAGATCTGATAACTTATGTGGCCAAAGCCGGCAACAAATACGGCGACCGGCAGAGAATACTGAATTTTATTAAAGAGAACGAAGACACAGAGGACGATGAGGAAAAAGAACCTGAACCCCAAATGATCACAGTACCCGATCTTTATAATATGACGCCGTCCGCCGCCAAAAAAAGAATTGCAGATTCGGGACTCGTCCTTGGTATGGTCAAATCTGTAACAGATATCAACAGGGGCTTCGACAGGGTCATAGGGCAATCTCTAGAAAAAGGTTCCCGCGTCGAGCAGAGTTCCGTTATAGATATAACCGTTAATGAAGAAGCGGCCCTAGGCTGGTAAAAGGAGGTAAAAAATGATCCTTTCATACAAGGGAATTAAACCTGAATTTGACGACAGCGTATTTATCGCTCCTTCGGCCGATGTGATCGGAAGAGTGAAACTCGGTAAGAACGCAAATATCTGGTTCAATGCCACAGTACGCGCCGATGAGGATGATATTATAATTGGCAATAACACGAACATACAGGACAACTGCTGCCTTCATCAGACGGGGGGATACCCTTTAAAAATCGGCAATAATGTTACTGTCGGACACAGCGCAACACTTCACGGATGTACTATAGGAGATAACACTCTTATAGGTATGGGGGCGACTATCCTTGATGACGCCAAGATCGGCAAAGGGAGTATTGTGGCAGCCGGATCGGTAGTGCTTGAACACAAAAGTTATCCGGACTTTTCTCTTATCGGGGGAGTACCCGCAAAAGTGCTCCGGAAACTTCCCGAAGATACTTTTGACAAACTGCACCAACATGCTGTGAGCTATGCAGAACTCGCAAAAGAATATAAATACGGATCAGAATTAAAATTAAAATAGGAGTAAAAATGTTTTTTTCAAAAAAAATTATGCTGGGAGATAAGGAATTGATCTTAGAATCGGGCAAACTGGCAAGACAGGCTAACGGATCAGCTGTGATCAAATACGGTGAAAGCATGCTTTTAGTTACTGTATGTGCCAAAAAAGAACCGGCGGTAGGATTTGATTTCTTTCCTCTGACAGTTGAATACAGAGAAAAAATGTATGCTTCGGGAAAAATACCCGGAGGATTCATAAAAAGAGAAGCCAGACCTTCAAATCACGAAATATTAAGTGCAAGAATAATCGACAGGCCGATCAGGCCGATGTTTCCCGAGGGATTTAAAAATGAGGTCCAGGTGATATGTAATGTATTCTCTTCCGAGGGAAATATGCTGATGGACACTCTTGGTATAATAGGAACTTCTCTTGCTGTCAACCTTTCCGATATCCCGTTCTCACAGCCTCTTGCAGGAATAAGAGTAGGAAAATTGAACGGTGAATTTATAGCCAACCCCACCACAGAGCAGATGAAAGATTGTGATATAGAGCTTGTCGTTTGCGGCGGAAAAGACTTTATTTCTATGGTTGAGGGAGAATCGAAAGAAGTTTCTGAAGACGAACTCCTTCAAGCGGTTCAGTTCGGACAAAAGATCATTAATGACATCTGTGATTTGCAGGAAGAGATCGTAAAAGAATTCGGTAAAGAAAAATTCGAGTTCGCGATCCCCGAAATTTCAGAAGAGCTCAAAAAAAAGGTTACAGAACTTTCAGAAGAGAAGATCAGAGAGTTCAGCAAGATCAATGTTAAAGAAGAAAGAAACGAGCAGAGAAGAAAACTCTACGCCGAAGTGACAGAAAAGCTCGAGGAAGAATATCCTGAAGAGATCAAACATTTTGCAGAAATAATGCATGATATTGAAAAAGATATCGTCAGAAAGAATATCATTAGCGAGAACATAAGGATAGACGGAAGAAATCCTGATGAGATCAGACAGATCTCGTGCGAGCTTGATACTTTGCCAAGGGTACACGGCTCCGCTCTTTTTACAAGGGGCGAGACCCAGAGTCTTGGCGTTTGTACGCTGGGAGGAGATTCTGATTCGCAGATGGTGGAAAATATTTACGAAACGGATGATCAGAAGTTTTATCTACACTATAATTTTCCGCCGTTTTCCGTCGGCGAAGTTAAAAGGATCATGGGTGTTTCCCGAAGAGAGGTAGGACATGGCCATCTTGCCGAAAGATCCTTTTATCCTGTTATGCCGACAGAAGCAGAATTTCCCTATACCATAAGACTGGTTTCGGAAATACTTGAATCAAACGGATCTTCTTCCATGGCCACCGTGTGTTCCTGCTCTCTTGCAATGATGGCTGCAGGTGTTCCGGTCAAAAAACCCGTAGCGGGTATCGCGATGGGTCTTATAAAAGAGAACGACAATGTTGTAATACTGTCCGATATACTCGGTGATGAGGATCATCTTGGAGATATGGATTTTAAGGTTACAGGAACCGCTGACGGAATATGCTCCTATCAGATGGATATTAAGATCCAGGGAATTTCTATTCAGATTATGAAAGATGCACTCGTACAGGCAAAGGCAGGAAGAGAACATATTCTCGGCATAATGAACTCAGCCATCGATGAGCCCAGAAAAGATCTTTCGGAGCATGCACCCCGAATTCTAAATATTAAGATCGCTCCGGACGAAGTCGCGGCATTGATCGGACCGGGAGGAAAAAATATTAAGTCGATCATTTCCGAATACGGTGTCAAAGTGGATGTTGACGATACAGGCCTTGTGAAAGTTCTTTCCGAGGGAGATTCCGGAGAAGCGGCAATAGAACATATTAAGCAGATGTTCGCAAAACCGGAAGTGGGAACAATATATGAAGGTGTCGTTAAAGGAATCAAACCGTTCGGTGTTTTTGTTGAAATACTGCCCCGAACAGAAGGTCTTGTGCATGTTTCGGAACTTTCTTTAGAAAGAATAGACAAGGTCGAAGATCATTTTAAACTTGGCGACAAAATAAAGGTAAAATATATCGGAACAGACAGAGAGGGAAGGATAAAGCTTGTAAGAAAAGAACTATTGAAAGAAGGCATTAAAT
The DNA here is from genome assembly GCA_046482655.1 of Candidatus Delongbacteria bacterium. Classification (GTDB taxonomy): domain Bacteria; phylum UBA4055; class UBA4055; order UBA4055; family UBA4055; genus SLFX01. The sequence goes on from JAWOER010000114.1 coordinate 5,120, forward strand.
AGATCTGTTTTTTTATTTGCTTGAACAGATTTTTGGCTTATATTGCATTAGTGCTCTGCTGTAAATGATTAATTCCGGGATTGTTTAAATGATGAATGATGCTCCCACAATAAGAAAGCTTAGGGCGATAATGTTCTCGGATATCGTCGGTTATTCAAAGATGATGCAGAATAACGAATCCGAAGCATTAAAACTCCTTCAGAAACATAAAGATATCGTCTCTGAGATAGCGGAAAAGCACGGCGGGAAGGTCATCAAATATGTTGGTGACGAAATACTTGTTGAGTCTGAAAGTGCCGTGATGCTTGTATATTGCGCAAAGGAACTGCAAAAATTCTTTTCGGACAGGAATGCCACCGTACCAAAATCACGGGAACTGTGGGTCAGGATAGGTATCCATATAGGCGATGTGGTAATGAAAGAGGATGATATTTTTGGGGATGGTGTAAACATCGCCTCAAGAATCAGACCTATTGCCGATCCGGGAGGGATCGTAATAACCCATTCTGTGCTTATACTGCTCGGCAATCAGGACGATATCAGGTGTAATTTGATCGGCAACAAGAAATTAAAGAACATTAAAGAACGGATAAAGATATATGAGGTTCTGCTGGACAACCGTTCAACACCCAGCCTGGGACTTGAACGGTCCGAAGGTATCACCAGAGAAACTTTCTACAAATTGATACTGCCCCTTTCAATGTCCGTCATGTTCCTGTTTTTCCTGTTATTTCTCATTTTCAGAACTAATTATTCTGATTATGAAGAAGAATATTTTAGGGGTAATTTAAAAAATACCAGCCGTATCACCAGTTCTATAGAAAGCGTGAAGAATGTGAAGGCTAATTTTTTTAATATCGCCTCTGCAGATGAGGTTGATGCACCATCGTTAGAAAATTACTACAGAAAAATGGCTTCCGACAGTTCGAATGTTTCGGAAAAATTAAAATTAAAATTTTACGAGGCTCTCACTCATCTATATTTCTCAAAGTCAAAATCCAGGCTTGATTCTGCGATGGTACTTTTTAAAGAACTTGATGATGCGGGTGTTGAAAATCTTTATTTCAAAATATCTCTTTTAAAGCTTTATCGTAAACTTAAAATTAATACTCCCGCTGCAGAGCTTTCAAAAGAGATCCTTCGTAAATTCCCCGAAAATCCTCTCGCTGTATTTGAGGCCGCCGAAACCTACAAGGATATTTTTGAAGACCTGGACAGAGCAAAAGATCTGTACCGGAAGACTTTGGATCTTTTTCCGCAATTTTGCGGTTCATACATAGGACTTTCCGAAATTGAGTTTATGCAGAGAAACTACGATAAAGCTGTTTCTCTTTCTGATTCCGCTCTGAGTATGGATCCTGCGAATCTGGTTTCAGTAAAAAACGCTGTCAGAATATTAAAATCAACTTCCTCGTTTGAAAAAGCAAAAAAAATACTGGATAAACTGCCTCGGAATTCATTCGAAAAATATCTGGAAAAAGCCAGAATATGTCTTTTGCAGGACGATCCGGGAGAAGCTTTGGTCCATATTGATGCTGCTCTTTATGAATTTCCAGACAAACAGGAACTGGTACGCTCCTACAACAGGATAGAAAAGATCATCACACTTTCCGATTCCATACAGCGGATCGAGAATACCGTCACAAGAGGCAGGAACAACTGGACCGGATCTTGGGATCAGGCTGTCGATATGTCGTCTAAACAAAAAAGACCGATCATAGTAGCAGCTGTGGATTCAGAGTCACTTTCATCTAAATATCTTGAACTTGCTCTTCTCGAAAGAAGCACATTAAGGCTGACTAAAGAAGCTGTAATGCTTAAATTATTCAGGCATAAGGACCATAAGATCCTGGATGAACTCGGTGTTGATGTTTTTCCGACGCTCATGTTCGTGACACCGGAAAAAGAAGTAATTAGCTCTTTTGAAAATTCAGTGGATATGCTTACGGACAGTGATGCTGTCATCTCTTTTTTGACAGAAATGATCTTTTTGAACAAAAAACTTATAGCCATGAACGACGATTCTGAACGGAACAGATATAAAAGTGCAAAAGATTTTTCCTATGCCGAAGAGCTTGCACTGGAATACAGCCTGCCGATCATTGCGATACTTAGCTCTAATCAGTCCTACGCATCCGATGTCTTTTTAAAACAGACCGTTTTCAATCCCGGTTTTATGAGTAATTATAACAACACCGTATTGCTGTCAATAGAGAATGCAGAAGAATCCGATCTGGCAAAAAAATATAAGATAAAAAAATTCCCGACAGTTCTTATTTTCGATCAGGATATCAATCTCGTTTCTGCAAGATACGGAATTGTGCCGCAAAAGGTTTTGGCAGAAGAAATAAACAGGGTAAAGCTTTTTCGGAAAATGAACGAGAAAATAAAGGAAAATGTCAACTGGCTATATGATGTTAATGAAGCGTTATATTTTGCAGATAAGGATCAAAAGCCGATATTTGCATACATATCTGACGGAGGTCACGATGTTTATAAGCCTAAAGAAGACATCTACAGCAGTTATGAAGTGATAAAAAAGATAAACACAAAATTCATACCCTTGTTTTTGAGTGAGGATACAAATAAAGCCTTTTTTAATAAACTGGGCCCCGAATTTTTACCCGTTGCGGCAGTTTTGGACAACAACGGCAACATGATATACAGCTCCTATATGCCCGACAAACCTACGCTGAACGAACTTCTGGACTACAGGATGAATGCGAATATGGCGGTCAGTTTCGGATCGGAACAATTCAAAAAAATTCAAAATTCCAACCGGATGCTCAGGACGATACTTGACGGCGGACTGATCACTTCTGCATACAATGGATTACTGTCAGCTTTGACCAAAAATCCCGGCTCTATCGGCATCTACAACTGTCTCGGGAGGCTGTTTATTTCTCTCAACGATTTTAGTTCAGCCGTTTATTATCTGAAAGCTCCGAAGAATAGAGACTTTTTGGTAACAGATGAATATCTTAAACTCCTTGTCACCGCTTCGATCTTATGGGATGACTTTTTCCGTTTGGACGAGTTTTTAAATTATCTTTTAAAAAAATACAAAAATGACAAGCTTGCCGGTTCATCCGTATTTTCT
>JAWOER010000176.1:0-6348 GCA_046482655.1 Candidatus Delongbacteria bacterium
GCAGCACTGGAAGTTCTGGAAGAAGAAGGATTACAGGAAAGTGTTCAGCAGCTCGGAGAATATTTTAGAGAAGAGTGTAAAAAAATAAAATGCAGCAAGATCGTTCAGGTAAGAGGAAAAGGTTTATTGAACGCGGTTGTATTTGAGGACGGATTTGAAGCATGGGATGTCTGTATTGCGTTAAGAGACGCGGGACTTTTGGCAAAGCAGACCCACGGAAATATAATCAGATTCGCACCGCCTCTTGTTATTACAAAGGCAGAAATGGACAAAGCTTTGGATATTATAAGATCGGTATTCGAACAGTTCTGATCATCTTATACTGACATTTTGGTTTTATAAAGAGCGGACGAACCCGCTCTTTTTTTGTTTGGAAAGCAGTTACAGGTAGAAGCAGATTTTACTTTTATAATATTCAATAAATACTTATATTTCATTCTGATCAGAACTCAGAAGAGAGGACATTTTATGACAGAGAAAAAAAATTATTCAAATCCGCTTATTGACAGATATTCGTCAAAAGAAATGAGTTATATTTTTAGTTCTGAAAATAAATTCAGGACATGGAGAAAGCTCTGGATAGCACTCGCAGAATCGCAAAAAGAGCTCGGCCTTAACATCACTCAGGAACAGATCGACGACTTAAAGATCAATGCGGACGATATTAATTATGATGAGGCAGAAGCGAGAGAAAAGATCGTCAGGCATGATGTGATGAGTCATGTGCACGCATACGGGCTTCAGTGCTCAAAGGCCAAAGGCATAATCCACCTGGGGGCAACTTCGGCTTTTGTGGGCGATAATACGGACCTGATCCAGATCAGGCAGGCGCTTCTTGAAGTACGAAAAAAACTTGTTTCTCTTTTGGGCAGAATGAAAAAGTTCGCTCTGGAACAAAAGCACAGACCCGCCCTCGGTTTTACTCACTATCAGGCTGCGCAGTTGACTACCGTAGGCAAAAGGTGCTGTATGTGGATGAACGAGTTTGCAGCAGATCTCGAGGAAATTGATTTTTGTCTTGATACACTTAAATTTAGAGGAGTAAAGGGAACGACCGGTACTCAGGCATCGTTCATGGAACTGTTTGAAAATGATGAGGACAAGGTAAAACAGCTTGACGATATGGTTACTCAAAAGATGGGTTTTGATAAGAAATTTATAGTTACCGGGCAAACATACACAAGAAAAGTCGATTCGAGGGTCATGCAGTGCCTTTCATCCCTGGCTCAGTCGGTTCATAAGACGACTAACGATATCAGGCTGCTGCAGAATATGAAGGAGATCGAAGAACCTTTCGAAAAAAAGCAGATCGGTTCTTCCGCCATGGCATACAAGAGAAACCCCATGAGATCCGAACGAGCAGCTTCACTTTCAAAGTATCTTATGTCACTATATTTTTCCACAGCCGCAACAGCATCAACACAATGGTTCGAAAGAACATTGGATGACAGTGCCAACAAGAGGCTCGCAATACCCCAGGGTTTCCTGGCTGCGGACGCTGTACTTATTATCCTCAACAATATATTCGAGGGTCTTGTTGTTTATCCTGCACAGATCGAAAAAAGAATTAAATCGGAAATACCTTTTATGGCAACAGAAAATATAATCATGAATGCTGTTAAAAAGGGAGGCGACAGGCAGGAACTTCACGAAAGAATAAGAGAACTTTCGATGGAAGCCGGCAGAAATGTAAAGGAACTGGGGCAGGAAAACAATCTGCTCGAATTGATCGCTGACGAGCCATCCTTCGGTCTTTCTTTAGAGGAGCTGAACAAACTGACAGACCCGAAATTGTACACGGGAAGATCTTCGGGACAGGTAGATGAATTTATTGAATCGGTAATAGATCCATTGTTTTCAGATAACACAGGATATGACGTGGACCTCGGGCTTAGAGTTTAGGCTAATTTCGTGCCTGAAAATATAAGTATTTCATAACTAATGAAATAGATACAACAAAGAATTGTAAAATGATCGATACTTTCTGTCTGCGTGGATTATACGAAAATAAACAGGACTTTAATTTGAATTTTTAATATTTTTTGTTTGATACTTTTACTTTCTTTAACTAAATTTATTAATTGTAAAAAACACAACCGATTGTGGCTGTTAAGTTAAAAAACAACTATATATTGTGTTTTTAATAAAAAAATAAAAATTTCTTTTACGGGGAATCAATGTCGTTCGTTCATCTTCATAATCACTCTCACTATTCAACGCTTGACGGTCTTTCAAAGCCAAAAGATATGATAAAGACCGCCCTGGATCATGGTCAGAAAGCTATGGCTATCACTGATCATGGTAATCTGATGGGCGTTCTGGAATTTTATCAGGAGGCGGTAAAGAACGGTATCAAGCCGATCATAGGCAGTGAATTCTATATAGTAAAAGACAGAAAGGTCAAGGAAAAGGGTGAAAAAAAGTATCACCTCGTACTTTTGGCCAAGGATCAGACAGGTTATAAAAACCTTCTTATTCTTTCGACTGAATCCAATATTAATCATTTTTATGGAAAACCCAGAATAGACAGAGAACTTTTAGAGGCGCATCATGAGGGTTTAATAGCCTTAAGTGCTTGTCTTGCCGGAGAAATACCTCAGGCAATAATTCAAGGTAATATCGCAGAGGCAGAACAGTCTGCCTTATGGTATAAAAGCGTTATGGGCAAAGATAATTTTTATCTCGAAATTCAGGACCATCCGGGTCTGAAAGATCAGGAAAGAGTAAATAAAGAGCTTATACGCATGTCCCGTGATCTTGAGATCGGTTTGGCGGCCACAAATGACTCTCATTATGTGAATAAAGAAGATGATATTATTCAGGATGCTCTTGTTTGTATTAATACAGGCAAAAGGATCAGCGAAAAAGAGGGAAGGCTGTGCATGCTCGGGGAAAATTATTCTATCAGGTCAACTCAGGACATGAAAAGTGCTTTTAAGGATGTCCCCGAAGCCTTGGAGAACACCGTAAAAATTGCAGATGCCTGCGATCTGAAGATCGAGTTCGACCGTAAACTGCTTCCTCATTTTGAATGTCCGCAAGGCTACAGTCAGGACGATTATCTGGAGTTTTTGTGTGTTGAAGGGCTCGAGAAAAGATACGGAATAGTCAGGGCGGAAGAAGGCTATTCTGTAAAAGAAGAATATTACAAAAAGAAACTGCCGGTAGCTTTAAAAGATATTATTTCGACTCTGGAATTTGAGTTGAAGACAGTTAAAAATATGGGGTTTCCCGGGTATTTCCTTATAGTCCAGGATTTTGTGAACTGGGCAAAAAAGAACGGCGTACTTGTTGGTCCGGGCAGAGGATCAGCCGCAGGTTCGCTCATATCTTTTCTTACCGGCATAACGAACATCGACCCTCTAAAGTACGGCCTCCTGTTCGAAAGGTTTTTAAACCCCGACAGAATTTCCATGCCGGATATTGATATCGATTTTCAGGATGACAAAAGAGATATGGTAATGAGCTATGTCAGAGAAAAATACGGTGAAGACAATGTGTGTCAGGTAGTCACATATCAAACAATGGGTGCAAAAAATTCGATAAGAGATATCGGCAGGGTTTTGGGAACGAGTATAGATGATGTGAACAAAATATCATCTCTGGTGCCCTCAAAACCCAATATTAAGATCAGCTCGATCTTAAAGGAAGGTGAATTTAAGAAGTTCTACGATGAAAATTCCCGTTTTCAGGAACTTATAGATATGGCGAACAGAATAGAGGGCACAATAAGAGGTACTGGTACACATGCCTGTGCTGTCATAATAAGCTCTGTTCCCGCATTCGAGATCGTTCCGCTGCAGTATCCGCCGAGAGAAAAACACACCGTAATTACCCAGTATGAAGGCACGCAACTGGATAATATCGGCCTGTTGAAAATGGATTTTCTAGGGATCAGGAACCTTACAATTATTTCGCATACTGCAGAATTAATAAAAAAGAACAAGAATATTAAACTTGATCTTGACAATTTGCCGTTCGATGACAAAAAGACATTCAAACTTTACAGTAAAGGTGTCACCAACGGTGTATTCCAGTTCGAATCTCCCGGAATGAAAAAATATTTGAAGGATCTCAAACCGAACAGATTTGAAGACCTTGTGGCGATGAATGCACTTTTCCGTCCCGGTCCTATGCAGTATATTCCCGAATACATTAATAGAAAGCACAAAAGAAGCCCTGTAACTTATGATCATCCTCTCATGGAAAAATATTTAAAAGACACTTACGGCATAACTGTTTATCAGGAACAGGTGATGCTTCTTTCCAGAGAGCTTGCGGGATTTTCGAGAGGGGAATCGGACAATTTAAGAAAGGCAATGGGCAAGAAGATAAGAGATATGATGAGCAGGCTTAAGGAGAAATTTTTGTCCGGCTGTCTTAATAACCCCTCATTTATATCCAAGTTCAAAGCAACAAAAGAATTTTCCGATCCCAAAACACTTGCAAAGAAAATATGGAAAGACTGGGAAAATTTTGCAGAATACGCATTCAATAAATCACATGCCGTGTGTTATGCATATGTATCCTATATTACTGCATATCTTAAGGCTAATTATCCTGTTGAATTCATGAGTTCCATGCTCAATAGTGTAAAGGATAAATCAGACGAAGTCTTAAAATACATTGAAGAATGCGAAAAACTGGGGATCAGAATAATGAGGCCGGATGTTAATTCCAGCCAGAAAGATTTTGCACCTGCGGGAAAGAACCGGATCACATTCGGTCTTCAGGCTATAAAAAATGTGGGAGCAAAAGCTATAGAATCAATTGTGAACATTAGGGAAGAGAGCGGAAAATATACCTCTATTTTCGATTTTCTGGAAAGGATAGACATTTCCAAAGCCAACAGAAGGGTTGTAGAGCATCTCGCAATGGCCGGTGCACTGGATTCTCTGGGTCACAACAGGTCTCAAATAGTAGAATCATTAGAGGTCCTTCTGCCACATTTTCAGGAGGTGGCATCAAAGAAGGCTGATTGGGAAATAAGCCTTTTTGCTGACTCGAATGAAGAAGATCTGAGTGTGGACCATCCGCCCTTGCCCGCCATCGAAGAATGGGACAAGGTCAGAATGCTGGAAAATGAAAAAGAACTGATAGGGCTATATGTTTCTGGACATCCTCTGGATGAATATCTAGATGTGATCAACTCAATAAATACAAAAAAGGCGATCGAACCGGAAAATTTTATGGACGAGGAACAATTTACGATCGGCGGAATGATAAGAGATATTATTGTCAGAGTGACAAGGAACGGGAACGAAATGGCCAGGGTCTTGCTTATTCTCCCGAGAGGGGACACAGAGATCAATCTTTTTCCCAAAACTTATGAAAAATACAAAGATATCATAAATGAGGGCGAGATCTTTTTCTTTAGGCAAAAAGTAAGTAAAAGGAACGGTGATTTCAGACTGTTCGTGGAAGAAATATTTGATTACGCCGGAGCACTGGAAAAATTTAATAATGGTACAAAAAAGATCAGGATAAATATTACACCTTCTGTGACGGACAAAGATATGATAGATGATTTTATGGATTTTATTTCAAAAAATAAAGGCGACAAAGATCTCTATTTTAAGATCGTGAACAGCGATTCGAGCGTTGTTTTAAAATCAGATTCATACAAGGTCAAAGGATCTTTAAATTTTATTAAGGGCATAAAAAAGATTCTCGGTGAAGAAAGCGTTGAGTTTTGTTAGAATTATCTTTTTTATATTAAGCATTTTGTTTATATTGTTAATAGTTCGTGCACACAAGAAGCGCGACAGTGTTAATATTGATCGATTCGGAATTATGAAAAAGAACAGTCCCGAAAATTTATTCAAATACGAAACAGAGCTGTACTTTAAAGGCTATAAGTTTATAGCAGGTGTCGATGAAGCCGGAAGAGGGCCGCTCGCCGGGCCGGTGGTGTCAGCGGCTGTTATTTTTAAGCAGGGAGAGGTGATCAAGGGGGTTTACGATTCAAAAAAGATATCCAAAAGACTGAGAGAAGAACTTTTCTACAAGATCAGAACAAAAGCCTTAACTTATGGAATTGGAATGATATCCAATAGAAGGATAGATCAGATTAATATTTTAAGAGCAACTTTTGAATCTATGAACAGAGCTGTTTCAAGACTGAGCTTATATCCTGACTTTATTTTGATAGACGGCAGAGACGAACCGTTCGAAGGCGTCAGTCAGAGCAGTATTATAAAAGGCGATTCTCTTTCCTATTCGATAGCCGCCGCTTCCATACTTGCAAAAGTAACAAGAGACAAAATAATGAATTTTTATGATAAAATATATCCGGTTTACGGCTTTGCCCGCAATAAAGGTTATGCGACACCTGAACATATACAGGCA
>JAWOER010000253.1:0-3294 GCA_046482655.1 Candidatus Delongbacteria bacterium
TGCTAAACATCTAATATCCCATCTCTTTTAATTTTTGTATCGAAATGCTTTCTTTTCCTATTTGCAGAAACTTTTCTGTATATCTGCCGATAATGTCTGTCTCGATGTTAATCTTTGTTCCTGTTTTCCAATTTTTAACTGTAGTATTTAATTCTGTATGCGGAATTACGGCAACTTTAAAATCGTCACCGCAGCATTCTGCAACGGTAAGACTTATACCGTCGATACACACAGATCCTTTCGTCACAATATATTTTGAAGTCGAACTGTCAGTCCTGATAAAAAATTCTTTCCCGTTCCTGTTTTTGTTGATCCTGAAAACAGTCCCCGTGCCGTCAATATGCCCCTGTACAATATGCCCCCCAAGTCGGTCTTCTACCTTTAAGGCGGGTTCCAGATTGACTTCCCGGCCTGTATAAAAACTGCTTATATTCGACTTGGTCACTGTTTCTTTTACTGCCTGAACAGTGAAAACATCCCCACTCTTTTTTACAACAGTAAGGCATATACCGTTCACAGCCACAGAATCATCCGGCAGGCAGTCGGAAGTTATTTTTTCTGAGACGACAGATATTTCATATCCGTCCCCGATCATAGAAACATGTCTGATCATACCTACATCTTTGATTATTCCGGTAAACATATTGCCTAAATATCCCCGTTGGATTTTTCATTATCGATTTCACTTTTAGTCCTTTCAACTATATTCATCACCAAGCCGGACAGCACGAACACTACCATAGCCGGAAACAAAAGCGACATCTTTAATTTTACAACAAGTATCATTATTGCCACCACAGCAAGTATTTTAAGGTTCCTGATCAAGAAATTCTCACCTTTCTTAAACAGTAAAGGCAGGCCGTGGTATTCGATCCTGGATATCATAAGGTACGATACGATCAGTGAAGTGATGGTCAGCCATCTGAAATGTATTATATTGTTGTAGTGTTCCAGTTCATACAGAACAAATGAGATTATAGTTAAAGCTGAAGCCGGTGAGGGAAGACCGCTAAAAGATCCCTTGGTCTCTGTATCAAAAAGTTCCGAATTAAATCTCGCAAGCCTTATGCTGGAAAACAAAAGCGGGAAAAAAGAAAATACAAGGATAAGATGCCCCAGATCTTCGATACCGGGGTATCTGCTTATATAGACATTTTTGTACAGAACGAACATGAGTACAGAAGGAGCTGCACCAAAAGTAATGACATCTGCAAGAGAATCAAATTCCACACCAAAATCCGAAGTAGTTTTTACAAGTCTTGCCAATTTCCCGTCAAAAGCATCGCATATTCCGCCCAGTATAACAAAATAACATGCCCAGAGATAGTCACCCTGTATGGAACTGATTATAGACCAGAAGCCGAAGAACATATTGCCTATGGTTAGAGAATTGGGGAATATTGCCATTTTCTTATTCAAATCTCTCCTCACTGAAAAAATTCTCCCAGCACCGTTTCTCCTGCTCTCACTTTATCGCCGACTTTTACATTCAGATCGCATTCTATTGGAAGTATAAGATCAACTCTGGAGCCGAACCTTATCAACCCGAGTTTTTGCCCCTGCTCCACTTCATCACCAATGTCCGCATAACAAACGATCCTTTTGGCTACCAGACCGGCTATCTGTTTGACAGTGACAAGATTCTCTCCCGATCTAATTCCTGTGATGATCTGCTCGTTATATTCAGATGCCTTATCGTTCCAGGCGGCCATAAAATTACCCTTTTTGTAGTTGAGATGTTCCACTTTGCCTTTTACGGGATATCTGTTAACATGAACATTAAAAATATTCATAAATATCGAAACGATCTGAGATTCTTCCTTACGGTATTCTTCATCCAGATAATTTCCCACCTTGACGACTTTTCCGTCTGCGGGAGAAATGATCGCTTTGGGATTTTCCTCTTCCATATCAATATACCTTTCGGGGTCCCGAAAGAACCAGAATGAAAAAATAAATGTTAAAAGTGAAAAACCGGTTATTGCGACCAATGCATAAGTTATGTACTGCGTAAAACTTATTTGAATGGAAAGAATAAAAAGAAGCAGCAGAAAAAGGAAAAAAAGTTTTTTGATTACTGCTCCGCTTCCGGTGGCTAATTTGTACGCCATAACGCCCTCTCTAATTATTTTTTAAAAAAGGTTCCAACACCAAAGTCAGTTTTATATGTTCATCATTTCTGTAAACTATAAAATTAACCTTATCCCCGACTTTGTAGTCTTTTACTTCCATCAGTGCTTTTCCCATATCGTTAAAATTATTAATCTTTACATTGTCAACAGCAATTATTATATCACCTTTTTTAAAACCCGCCCTGTCTGCGGGACTTGATCTCTGGATTTTTTCTACGAGTACCCCTTTTACAGTTGTATCATCTTTTCCGTCCGGATCAAAGAAATCAGGTTTTATATTTGAAAGTTTTGCAAAACCGAAATAAAAATCCCTGTTAATATGCCCCTTTTCTATCAATGTTGTTGCAATATCAGTCACCTTATTCATTGGAATAGCGAATCCTATACCTATACTCCCGCCTTCCCTTGCAGAATAGATCATTGTGTTCATCCCAATAACTTCACCTTTTGAATTAACGAGCGGTCCGCCGGAGTTTCCCGGATTTATGGAGGCGTCGGTCTGGATCATTGTTTCATAAAAGTGTTTGTCAGAAGTATTGAATCCGAAATTTATTCCCAGTCCCGAAACCACACCTACAGTTATCAGCGGTTTATTTATGTACTCGAAAAGGCCGTAAGGATTACCAAAAGCAATAACCCATTCGCCAATAGATATTTCCGAAGTTTCACCGTGTTTTGTGTATTCATGGTCCTTCACTTCAATTTTCAGCACAGCAATGTCGCTTCTTTCATCGGACCCTATAATTTTCGCGTCGTATTCCTTACCGTCGGTAGTAGTTACAATGATCCTCTGGGCATTTTTTATAACATGGTGATTTGTCATAATATAACCGTCAGGAGTAAAAATAAAACCGCTGCCCATGCTGGGAATGATTCTGTCCCGGTACTGCGGGGGGAAAAAATTAGAAAAAAACGGGTCTGAATCAAAAGGTGTTATTACCTTTTGTTTTGCTGTTTTAAGAACATTAATACCCACAACTGCCGGACTGACGCTTTCTACAGCTCTGGTGATTGCACTTTCCCTGTCCTGATTTATCTTATCGCTCACACTCATATCTCTGCTACTGTTGATAATTATGTCTCTGCTTAGGCCGATATAAACCATTATTGATGCGATCAATAAGCCTGTGAGTGTTCCGTGTATAAAATATTTTAGTCCCTG
>JAWOER010000257.1:0-3574 GCA_046482655.1 Candidatus Delongbacteria bacterium
AACAAATACCTTGTATTGATAAGTTTCATCTATTACTAACGGATCTGTATAGCTTGATTCGGTTGATTCAAGCATTTTGTATTTCTCGACCCAGTCGTTTGAACCGGTCTTTCGGTCAATCCTGAATTTGTATCCGTCAGGATATTCACCTTTTGCAATTGACCAGTTTAATCGAATTGTTTCCAGATCAACTACGGTTTTGGTGAATGTTGATACCGGTTCAATTTGAGTATCCCAGTACTCCGAATCCAGCGGATTGGTGTGCTCTCTGTCGCTGCAGGCAAAGAATGTTATTGCCATGGTTGCGATTAATGACAGGATAAGAAGTGTTTTTTTCATTTTGCTGCCTCGTTTATTTCAATTTCTTGTTATCATCTGGTATAATTACTTCCCAGCGGCCTGACTTTCTTGATCCTACTCTACGAATAAGACCAATATCAATCAATTTTCTAATATTTTGATAAACATTTCTTTCATGCAAACCAATTATGTTTGATAAATCTGATGCTGTAATATTTGGATTTAATGTTATTTCTTTCAGTATTTTCTCTTGAGAAGGAATTAATTTATCCTGCTGTTTATCCTGCTGTTTATCCTGCTGTTTATCCTGCTGTTTATCGGGTTCTTTGAATACAGTTGCCTGCATTCCGCCGTTATTCTCAATTATTTCAGGCTCGGGAAGTTCGGCCTCTTTGCATGAGTTGATGATTTTCTGAATTCCTCTTCCCCATGTATCTATGTAGCCTGCCTTGAAACAGGCTTCGGCGATATTCTGATTCCTTGGACGGGAACTGTGCTCTTTTTTTAAATCCTCCTGAGTAATGCCGAACGGAAGATTTCCTTCATTCCAAATTGTAAGTCTGTTATCAAAGACGCGCATCTGAATAGGAGCACCCATATAAGTTCTGTGAACAAGGGCATTCAACAGCATTTCTCGCAGAGCTTCTTCAGGGTATTCTCCCTTTTCAATCCTGAAAAAACCTTTGAATTCAATAGGCCGGGTCAGAAATTTATAATTAAGCTGAACCTGAACTTCGTTGAGCATATAGACCAAATTACCCTCAACCACTTCATGGAATCTCAAGTCTGCCGAGTCTTTTCCGAAACGGCCGATCTTAACCTGAATATTAGGATAAAATCTGTTAGGATCTTTACCGAACAAAATAATTGCGGCTCTTTTTATTTTAGCACCTTCCGTCAAATGAAGCTTATCCAGAATCTGCATGGTACTCAATCCTTTAGTATCAGGGATTCTGCCTTTCTCTTTGCTGTCCTCGATAAACTTAGCTATACTCTTTTCATCAATATCATTGATAGACGCTCTGTCTTCTATCACATCATCCCATGTCTTACCGGCTTTCTTAAGGAGAAATTCATTCAACTCCACTCCGGTCAGCTCCATTTTTGAACTGCCTGAACGATAATAATACCTGCCCCTCAAAGAAACCGGAACAGAGTACGGATTTACCTTTATCGAAATATACTTTTTCTCGCCTTTTCCGTGCATTTTGACATCGCATATAATACCCATAAAATTCCTGATCTTATTGGGAATCTCTTCCAACAACCTCGAATAATCAGAAACGCCGACAATTTTTCCGTTATCATCTTTGCCGATGTATATAATGCCGCCGATGGCATTTGCGAACCCGCATACCCATTTCAGATAATCGTCATGCCAGCTCTGCTTATACTCAATATTCTGGTTTTCAGTCATGGAACTTTTTCCTTTTTTAAAGATATTTCTTTGCACAGCCGTTGTGCATTGTTTTGATCCTATGCACAATATTTGTCGTTTTTTGTGCAATAGATTTTAATCATCTTGGTGACTTCAACGAAATGATCTTCCTCCAATTTTACAACTAGCTCTATTATTTGTTCTCTATTCATTTTGCTGCCTCGTCTATTTCACAATTATTTCACAAGCTCGAACAGGTCTGATTTTGCTGCCTTATTATCGAAAGTTAATACAGTTTCACAGCCGCATTCTTTTGATATAAAACCTATCAAAATATCTGCAAGATCCAGATTATTCATCTCGGCGCTCAGTATGAACTTATGTACAGCATTATAATGTTCAAACTTCAGGATAGGTAAAAGCATAATATTCTTAACAGCTCTGATTATATCTTTACGGCAAACATCATAACTGTATCCTAAGACCCAGATCATCTCAAGAACAACAATTGAAGGAATAAAGAGTATTTCTTTTTTCAATTCTGCTTTTTTCATCAATTCGAATACTTTATCTGCCTGCTTTTTATCATCAAGTGTTATTAAGCGGATAAGAAGGTTCGTATCAATTGCTTTCATTGAACCTCTCCGATACACCTTTCCTGACAGCTTCATCCATTTCTTCTATACTCTTAGCTTTCCTGCCCTTTTTATATAATATCCCGAATACTTCATCAACAGTTTTTGTTACAGGCTTTAATACTGCTTCTCCATCCTTTGTAACTGTTATCTCAATTTTATCACCTGAATGAAGATGCAGCTCATCCCTTACCTGCTTTGGAATAGTTACCTGCCCTTTTGTAGTCATTGTTGTAGTTGTCATTTTATTTATTCCTTACTTTTTATTTATTCCTTACTTTAAGGTAATAAAAATCATACGCAAAGTCAACTTTTAAAAATCAAATTTCCAGTCGGCAAGTTGAAGCCTGTCATCTGTTTTCATTGAATCCGGCTGCCATGCTCTAACATATATCTGAGGTTTTTCCATATCCCTCAAATCCATCAGCAGGAACAAATATCCTTCGTCTGAGTAATTTGCCGAATAATACTTCTGCTTTATCTCAAGAGCATATATCTTCTGATTATTCCTCTTTTCAACTTTATTGTCTTCAAAACGGATATTTACGAATTCATTTGTTTTAAAAACTTTCCTAAGCCTACGGATATATTCCTGTTTACCCATCTTTTCATACTTGACCTTCTTGTCATTTGACAGGCTTTCATACATTTCACCTATATTTTCACCCTCTTTTAGGACTGTTCCCACGATTATGAGTGCATTGTCGGCAAATATGGATTCAATATAATCTATCTTTTCAAGGCAGTATGCTGTTTTATAGACTTCCATGAACTGAATAAGCTGTATCTTTTCTTCGACCGTTCCGAATTTATCCGGTTTATTTAGAATATCATTTACGGCAATATCTGAAAGAGCGAATGTCAGGGCATCAATTTTACCCTCTTTATTGAAAGTGAAAACCACATTTTCGGTAAACTCCGTATCATTTCTGGGGAATGAAAATTTCATTGGTACGGAACGGACGATCATCTGATCATTTAGCTTAAAAGTTTTAAGTTCTGTATCCTCTAAAAGAAGCTCGGCATTCCCGTACATGACAAGGTCATTGTAAATTCTGTATCCGTTATCCGAAAAAGCTTCTTTTGCAGAGCTGAATTCTTTTGACCTGACAGCATCAAGAATTTTTTGAACGGAATCCATATACGGATCTGTCTGAACATCAAAATTTTCTTCTGAAGCTTCTTTTTTATCTGCTTCAGCCTTATCTGCTTTTTCTTCCCGTACTTCAAGATCGATCCTGAATGAAGCGTCCTGGAACGG
>JAWOER010000016.1:0-5823 GCA_046482655.1 Candidatus Delongbacteria bacterium
GAAAAAATGCCGTGAGGAATAATAATGTTGTTGTTCCGGTACCTTCCGAAATAATCATGGCTCTGGATGTACTTTCAGATACTGACTGGAAGGCCATAGTTGAATATAACTATACTGCGAGCTATTCTCAAAATTACAAGATCGCACTAAACCTTGGAGTCAGGGTTGCCCAGGGATTTATTGCTATTCAGGCAAAAGACAGGAGAAATACTGGTGAAATGTTCCTTATCAGCAGGGACCTGGCAGAAAATTTTGGTGCAAAAAGCGAAATGTTCGTTAGCAGGGAACAGATAACAAAGCTTATAAATGAGGGTAAATGGGTTGAACTCAGAGAAATTTTGGACGATATCCATTTGAGAGTAAAAGAAGAAATGAGCAAGTATGACAGGGATTTCGTTACTCTTGCCGGCATCGGGGGGTGGCTTGAAGGTCTGAATATTGTTACAAAGGCATTAAACCATAATTATTCAGAAGATGCGTCCACAATACTATATCAGCCTGAACTTATACAGTACTTTATCGAAGAAATGGACGGTCTTAAAAATCAGAACTCTGATAATCTTGAAGTGAAGGCAATAAAAGCTAAACTTCCTGAGATCAAGAAACTGTGTGTGACAAACCCGGGAGAACCTGTCTCGGAAAAAAATGTTAAAAGGCTTAATGATGTTGCAGGTACACTAAACAAAATAATTGTTTCGCCACCTGATGCAGAAGAAAAAATTTCTGAAAAGAATACAACAGGGTGGGTGATCGTATATGCAGTCATACTCATTATCATTATTATAGCGTATGTTTCAAGAAAAAAGAAAGGGGGTAATTAATGAGCAGATCATTATTAGGAAGACTTTTTCTTTTATCTGTTATAATATATTTCTTTATTCCTTCAGTTTTAAAAGAGACTAGAGCACAATGGGAAGAATCTGTGACGGATGTTGAGTATCTGTTTGGTGAATCCAAAAAAGTCATTCTGGCCGAAGGATACTATACGAACGGAGATGTAAAATCAGGCTATCTTGATGAAAATCCGAATGTCTATGCTACTTTTACTCTTTACAAAGGTAATTCTTATTCATTTGTAATAGGCGGTGCCAATAATCTGAACAATCTCCGTGCGTCTTTTTACGGAAACAATTTCGTGGATAATATATTTTCCGATGAGGTAGAAGTAAGCAATTATAAAATATTTTATTTTACCCCGCTCTATAACGGGACTTATTATCTCAAGATCCAGTCATTCGGGGAATTGGAAGGTGACGGCGAATTTATGTACTATTACGGTTTTAAACAGAATGAATAAGGTATAAAGAAAGGAGGAACCGCCGTCTTTCTTTAAATTTTACAGATGAAATTTATTGAAAAACTCAAAAAAGACAGTTTGGGCTGGGCTTTTTATGATTGGGCAAACAGTGCTTATGCGACCACGGTTCTTGCTGTGTTCTTTCCTCTTTTTTTTAACCAGTACTGGAGTCGGGGTGCGGATACTTCTGTCACTACCGCACGACTGGGCATAGCAAATTCTGTTGTGGGACTCATACTGATGTTGACCGCTCCAGTTATGGGAACGATGTCTGACCTCTCCTTTTCAAAGAAACGATATTTGCTGTATTCAACTCTTCTCGGGTCCGTTTTTACCGCTTTACTTTACACAGTTGATCCGGGGAATTGGTTTATAGCACTGTTATTCTTCGGAATATCTTCTTTTGGTTTTAGTGCAGGCATGATATTTTATGACTCGCTTTTAAAAAGTGTGGCAGGTCATGACGAATTGAACTTTCTTTCAGCACTGGGGTATTCGCTCGGTTATCTTGGCGGCGGACTTCTTCTGGCATTTAATATCATGCTCACACTCAGCCCGGAATACTTTGGTCTCTCCTCACAGGATCAGGCTATAAGATTTTCTTTTTTGACGGTGGCTGTATGGTGGATCGTATTCTCCCTGCCGCTTTTTAAATATGTGGGTGAAGAGAGGTCAGAAGAGAAAATGATAGGCATGCGTGAACTGTTAAAAAGGACTTCAGATCAGATAATTAAAACATTTAGGCATATTAGTAAAATAAAAGAGGTATATTTATTTCTCCTGGCATATTGGCTTTATATAGACGGAGTGGATACGATAATCAGAATGGCAATGGATTTTGGACTTTCTATAGGATTTGAGCATAGCAGCCTTATTACAGCTTTACTGATAACCCAGTTCGTCGGATTTCCCGCTGCATTGGCAACAGGCATTCTCTTTAAGGGAAAAAATGGAGCGAAGCACGGAATATTTACCGCAATATTTATTTATTTTGCGGTATCAATATTCGGAGCATTCATGAGAACAGAAGCTCATTTCTATGCTCTTGCAGTTACTGTAGGTCTTGTTCAGGGGGGCATACAGTCACTCAGCCGATCTTATTTTGCATATATTATCCCCGAAAAAAGAGAGGGCGAATTTTTCGGGTTCTTTAACATGATCGGTAAATTTGCCGTCATACTGGGACCCTTATTCATTGCTCTAACAGGTTTGATACTCAGGGAAATCGGCTTTAGTGCAGATATTGCGTCCAGAGGGGGTATAATGTCCGTTACTTTTTTCTTTTTAACCGGGGGATTTGTATTCTTTTTTTCAACTCGTGTATCAAAAGAAAATTAGTTGACAAAGTTACTGCAGTTATTTAGTTTTACAAAGTTTATAAAATAATATAGAGGAAAAAAATGAAACGAAAATACTTAACGACCCCGATCTATTATGTTAACGGCAAACCTCATTTGGGACATGCCTACACAACGATCCTGTGCGATACCCTAAAAAGATATTACGAGCTTTTCGGATACGAAACAATTATGATTACCGGTGTTGACGAGCACGGACAAAAGGTCTATGATACTGCTCTAGAAAAAAATATGGATCCCCAAAAATACTGTGACAGTCTTATTCCCGCATTTAAAGATCTTTTTAATAAATGCGATATCAGTTATGATATTTTTTACAGAACAACATCAGAAGCTCATAAAAAAAAGGTCCGGCATATTTTGCAAAAACTGTATGATAAGGGTGATATATACAAGGATGATTATGAAGGAAATTACTGTGTTCACTGCGAAACTTTTTTTACAGAGAAAGATCTGTTGGATCAAAAATGCCCGGAGTGTAAAAGGCCCACCACATTAATAAAGGAACAGAACTATTTTTTCAATATGGCGAAATATGCTTCGGAATATCAAAAATTTTTGAAAGATAATAAAGATTTTATTTATCCCAAATTCAGAAGGAATGAAGTTCTCGGGATCTTAAAACAGGGGCTCAGACCTCTCTGCGTCACACGAAAAAAAGAGAAGATGCCCTGGGGGATCGAAATGCCTTTCGACAGTGACTATGTTACCTATGTATGGTTTGACGCTCTTTCAAATTATATTAATGGAATAGGCTATCTTGAAGATGATAAGAAGTTTAAAAAATTCTGGCCCACAACAACACATCTTATGGCGAAAGACATACTGCTTCACCATACAATCTACTGGCCCACGATGCTGTTGGCAATGGGTCTCAAATTACCGCAAAATATACTAATTCACGGCTGGTGGATGGGAGAAGGTGCAAGAAAAATGAGTAAATCACTGGGTAATGTGGTCGATCCTGATGAGCTGATATCTAAATACGGTTCATCTTCATTCCGGTTCTTTGTTCTCAGAGAAATGGCTTTGGGTCATGACGGGATATTTTCTATCGACTCGTTCGAACAAAGACATAATGTGGAACTTGCCAATGATTTCGGGAATCTGATCAATCGTGCCAGCCACATGATAGTAAAGAATTTTGACGGGAAAATACCTGCAGCAGAGAAAAAAACAGAGTTCTGCGAACCATTTAAAAATGCCTTTACCTCTCTTCTTTCCGGCATAGAAGATCTGATATACGGCTTTGAACTTAATAAAGCTCTGGACGATATAATGCGTATGATAAGGCTTACAAATAAGTATATGGAGGATTCTGCACCATGGAAGATCATTAAAACTGATCGAGAGCTCTGCGGTTCCGTTCTGTACAATGCGCTCGAAGCAGTAAGAATTACGAGCCTACTGCTGTCGCCGGTGATCCCGAAAAAGTTCGAAGAGATACAAGAGATCTTTAAAGGAGAGATAGAACCTGAGCTTAAGTTCGGTAAGCTTACTGTCGGAAAAGAGATAAATAAAGCGGCTTCGCTGTTCCCCAAGATCGAGATCAAGACTAAAGAACAAAAGAAACCGGAAAAAAAGTCTCCCGAGACCGAAACGGGTATTAACATCACAGATTTTGCTAAGGTAGAGATCAGGACAGGAAAGATCCTTTCCTGCAGTAATGTGGAAGGAAGCGACAAACTACTGAACCTTCAGATCGATCTCGGTAACAAGGATGTGAGGCAGATAGTTTCAGGTATTGCCAAATTCTATAAACCGGAAGATACAGTCGGAAAGAATGTACTTGTTGCGTCAAATCTAAAGCCTGTAAAGCTGATGGGCATAGAAAGTCAGGGAATGCTCCTTTCTGTAAAGACCGGTAAAAAGTTAAAAATTGTTGAAGTGGATAAAGAACTTCCTCTAGGTAAAAAGCTTCAATAATGACTACAGCAAGAAGTAATAACAAAAAGACGGGGGACAGGGGCGAATCTATCGCCTCTCAGTTCCTGGAAGATAACGGCTACAGGATAATTGACAGAAATTTCAGATATTCCATCTTCGGCGAGATGGATATAATTGCTAAAAAGGACGGAACTCTGGTTTTCGTTGAGGTCAAGACCTATAAGACCGAAGAGTTCGGTGAACCTCTCCTACTTGTCAATAACAAAAAACAGCAAAAACTCCGCAAACTCGCCCAAATATATATGCTTCAGAAGAAGATAAACGATATTGACTGCCGGTTTGATGTTATCGGGATCAAGATTGCTAAGGTGGGTACAGACAGTTCAGTTACCCATATCGAGAATGCTTTCTGATGCGGCTAAGATTTTCGAGAGTGCAAGATCATAACATTTTCCTTCTGTTGCTAAGCGTTTCCGTTTTAAAGTGAGTTATAATTCCATGAACTGAGCTTTTACCCGAGAAATTACAGACCGCATCTTATTAAGCTTTCAGCAATTTCCCTTGGAGAACTAGAATACGGAGTATCTAAAAGCATGTTCAGAGAAAAGAACCGGAATGCTCTGCTTCATTTTGTATCTGCTTTCGATATTCATCCTTTTGATGATTCACACCCTGAAGTTTACGGAATTTTAAGAGCCGGTCTCGAAAGAAAAGGTCAGGTCATCGGACCGTATGATATGCAGATAGCCGCTCAGGCAATAACGGGAGATCTTATATTGGTCACGAACAATACATCCGAATTTAACAGAATACCCGGGCTGAGGCTCGAGAACTGGGTTGGGTAAATTTGTCGCTATTTGAGCATGATCATTTTTCTAGTCAAGGAGTATCCGTCTGCGTTTATTGAATAATAATAGATCCCGGAATTAAACCCCGAACCGTCGAATTGCACCGAATGTTTTCCCGAATCTAATTTTCCGTTTATCAATTCAGCTACTTTTTGTCCATTTACATTATATACAGAAAGATCGACTAGGGAAGCCTTGGGAATACTGAACCTGATTTCAGTATTTGGATTGAACGGATTGGGATAATTCTGATACAATTTACATTTTTCCGGTGTAAAATCGTCATGTTCGATTGAAGTAAAAGTCTGCCATTTGAGCAAAGGATAATTTTCATATTTTGTTGGCCAACCCACTATCCATGTATTTTCAAAATCCCAATCGACATATGTACTGTCTGAATATGTCGGGTATACCATTTCATATGTCATCCTTC
>JAWOER010000031.1:0-16102 GCA_046482655.1 Candidatus Delongbacteria bacterium
CTTATAAGATCAATAACAACAGAGAAATACTGGGAATAAATACTGTAGAACAACTCAAGTTCGCCGAGAGTATAATTTCTGCAGAAAAATAATTTGGAGAACAGTTTATGAAGATCAGACTTACCGCACTTGCTTTAATTATCTTTGCATCTGCTTTTTCCCAGTTCAGGGATCCCGGTCCGGAAAAGGACCCCAGAATAAAATTATTGTCCGATCCCAAAGCTTCTTTTATTGATCTTTCACGCCTGTCGGTATCTCATTCTTTTTCCACAGGATATTTTTCCTCCGATTCCAATTCTATGCTTATTAACGAATATATTGCAGGCATTAAATATAAAATATCAGAGCCGCTTACGCTCAGAATGGATATTGGAATGTCCTACATGCCATATTCCACATTTTCCGCACATAATGAAGAACAGTCTGAATTATACTTAAGATCTGCTTCGCTCGACTATCAGCCCGGTGAAAGTTTCAGGATGAGAATAGATTTTAACAGTGTCGGTATGTCTGATCATCTTTTTAGAAGCGATCTGTTCAAGAATAATTATTTTAACGGGAACGAGTAAAATAATATGCCCAGAATAAAAAAGAAAAAAGATCCCGCAACGCCTGCTTCAAAAAAAGCTGATTCTGTACTTATCCTTATATTTTTTCTGCTTTTGATCCAGACTGTGTTCCTTGTATATAAAAATCGTGAACTTATAAAGGATATTTTTAGAAAAGACCCCAACCGGATATACCGGGATCAGGACATTGAGGGTGAGAGGGATATCGACAAAAACAGTGATATTACTGATATCATTCCTGAAAATATCCGTATTAGCGTTCTTAACGGCTGCGGCGTGCACGGTCTGGCAGGTTCCTGGAAAGAAAATTTAAGGAAATTAAAATTCGATGTGAGAGAAACCGGCAATGCTTCCAGGCGCTACGACAAAACAATTATTTTGAGCAGGACCGAGAACATGTCCTATGCTCACTTTCTTGCAGAGAAAATTGGCGTCAGCAGGGAAAATGTTCTTATGCAGCTTAACAGGGATCTGGTGGATATTGACCTTACTCTGATCCTCGGTTCAGATTATAAAGAGCTTGAAGAATGAAGCTGACAATGAAGAAATTTGAAAATCTGAGAAAAGAATATCCGGTATTCATATTTGACAGCCTCGACCTTTATGAAAAGGACGGTTCGCTGAATATTAAATTCAAATTCATCCAGTCAGATAATATTGTATTCGAGCCCGTCGTCTCATTCAGCGGATTCGACAAATATACTCAGGATATCGGATCGTTGTATAATTCGGCATTCAATTTGGGAATGATAGAACTTGTCAGCTATTATAAGGCATGCTGTTCTCCCAAAATCATAATAAAGGCCGGACATCTTGATGATGATCAGATCAAGTTCTGGAAAGATATATACATAAACGGCCTGGGTGAATTTTTATTCAATAACAGGATAGATATTAAAAACAGGCAAATTTTCGATATTGAGGTTCAGAGCGAAAAAGTTCCCGTTCCCGGAAAAACAGTTCCCGAAGAGGGCTCTTTAATCCCTGTGGGCGGGGGAAAGGATTCCGTTGTTACACTGGAACTTTTAAAGAACACAAACGCACTTCCGTTCATACTCAATCCGAGACAGGCGTCTGTACGGACTGTAACAAAAGCAGGCTATGAAAACTATTCATATGCCTTACGAAAGATAGATCCGAAGCTGCTTGAGCTGAACAAAAAGGGATATTTAAACGGGCACACACCATTCTCAGCTTTGCTTGCATTTGTGCTCGCTCAAGCATCATTACTAAGCGGCAGAAGACATATTGTTCTTTCTAACGAGAACAGCGCCAACGAAGGTAACATACAGTTTTCGGGCATGAATATTAACCACCAGTATTCAAAATCTTTCGAAGCAGAAACGAAAATGCATGATTACATAATAAAATACATTCACAAAGATATCAATTATTTCAGTTTTTTAAGACCGCTCCACGAATTGAAAATAGCTGAATTATTTTCCCGTTTTAAAAATCATTACAGATCCTTTAGAAGTTGTAATGCCGGCAGCCGGGAGGATATATGGTGCGGAAACTGTCCCAAATGCCTTTTTACATTCATAATTCTTTTACCGTTCATTCCCGTTCAGGAAATGATAAATATTTTCGGCCAGAATATGCTGGACAGAAAAGATCTCGAGAAAATATTTACTGAACTTGCAGGGCTTAACGGACATAAACCTTTTGAATGCGTGGGCACCTACGAAGAAGTCAGAGCTGCCCTGAACAGAACTCTGAAGATCTTAAAAAAAAGACCTCTGCCCCATCTTTTAAAATTGTATAAAGAAAGTTATGCCTCTAAAAATATTCCGACACCGGAATTCCAATACCTGCTCAATTTTTTTGATGAAAATAATTTGCTTAACAGTACTTTCGATAAAAAACTGAGGAGTGAACTTTGAGCCCGATCGACAGGTTTAAAAAATATTTTAGCGGTAAAAGTATCCTGATAATGGGTTTTGGTACAGAAGGAAGATCCTCCCTTGATTTTATCAAAAATAATTTTCCAGGCGCCAAAATAGCAGTTTATGATAAAAACCTTATCCGTATAGGTAAGGATGTGAGATTTTTGACCGGGAAAATAAGTTCTATATTCGATAAATTCGATCTTATTCTAAAAAGTCCCGGGATCCCTCTGCCAAGTGATTTTCTGATCCGCAACAGAAGTATAATATCTTCGCAAACCGACCTGTTCCTCAGAGAATTCTCTTCTCAGACAATAGGCATAACCGGTACAAAAGGTAAAAGCACTACGGTAAGTCTGCTTCAGTCCATTCTCACCTCGAGCGGTTTTAGCACTATAACGGCAGGTAACATCGGTCTGCCTGTTTTTGATATCGTTCAGGAGATCGATGATACAAGCACCGTATTGCTTGAACTTTCATCCCACCAGCTCCAGTTTATTAAAAAAGCACCCCACATTTCCGCCATTCTGAATATTTACCCCGAGCATTTGGATTTTTATAAAAATTATATAGAATACAGATCCGCCAAATTGAACATTGTAAGAATGCAGGAGCGAAATGACAGCATAGTTTTTCCCATTAAAGAGTTTTCGGGACTGGAAAGAAAGTCAGCGAGTGTTCCCTTCGAGATAATCATTGACGGTGATGATGTTATTGTTTATTACAGAAAAAACAGCATTGTGCTTTCAAAAAAATGTATTGAGTTAAAAGGGCTGCACAACCTTTATAATATCGGAACTGCTCTCATCCTGTCCGATCTGGCTGGCTGTAATATGAAAGATGCTGTTCAAACAGTTTATGAGTTCAAGGGTCTTGAACACAGACTGGAATTTTTTGGATGCTATAAAGATATTGATTTTTATAATGATTCAATTTCAACGATCCCTCAGGCGGCAGCAGCAGCGATAAATGCTTTGAACAACAATATAGGCACACTGATACTCGGCGGTCATTTTAGAGGAGAGGAGATCACATGGAATTGTCTTTCTGACGAACTAAAAAAATCTTTTGTATCCAACATAATATTTCTCCCTGATACAGGTCCCCTGATATATGAGCACCTGCTTGATCAGGGTTTTTCTGTCTGTGAGGAGAAAAATAATACCCTCGAATTCAATGACAAGAAGACACAGTGCTTTTTTTGCAACGAGTTTGACAATATTGCCGAACTGATATTCAATACTACTCCAAAAGGTTCGAACTGCCTTTTATCACCTGCTTCCTCCAGCTATAATATGTTTAAAAATTTCGAAGAAAGAGGAAGCATGTTCAAAGAGCTCATCAAAGAATATGTCAAAAAAAGATCAAATGCAGACAGCTGAAAGTAATGAGTGATCCTTCTTAATAATTATTCTTTTTTTATATGGACCCTGCAGCCTGTAGCTACATGTTCGAACAGTTCTATTATATCGTCATTTTTCATTCTTATGCAGCCCATGGAGGCTTTGCGACCGATACGGGCTTCGTCTGAAGTTCCGTGAATATAGATATATCTGTCGTATGTGGCAGCATTTCTGACCTGCAGCCCTTTAAGCCTGAGAATTCTGGAAGTTATAACATCCTCATCGCTTTGCCCTATTTGTGCAATCTCACCGGTCTGCTTTCTGCTTTTGAAAATCATTCCGTATTCTGCATCCGCCCCGATTTTTTCGCATACAATATGCATTCCCAAAGGTGTCTTATTACTTCCCGGATCAAATCCTTCACCATATTTGGAAGTTGAAACAGGAAACTTAAGTTTAATATTCCTGTGCGTGAAGATCAGGGTCTGATATCTTATTGAAATTACAATTTTCATTTTTCAACTTATTTTATCTTATGAATACTATCCGTTCTTTCTGTTCCTTAAATAATTATCTTTGATATTTACAAGTATGCCAAGCCTTTTCCTGTCGGGATGATGACGGAATATGTTTTTATCATCTTTTAAGAGCCTGTTGTGGATTTTTTCTGCTAATCTCCAGTCAGACATGATGATCGCAGTCCTGAATGATATGATTTTTGTACTGTCATCTTTTTCAGAAACCGATCTGATCAAATTATTTACCTGTCTAAAATTGCCGTGATCAAAATTGGTCTCGATCAGCCTTTTTAGTTCATCGTCAGTTATATGTGAGTGATCTCTCAAATTATGAATAGCGAAAACGGTTTTTTGCCTGACATTTACAGAATATATCCAATCGTTCCTGAAATTATTCAAAATATAGCCGTCGTGGATTTCAGAAGCGTAACCGATAACCTGTTCAGCCTTATCATTCTGTCCCAAAATATAGAAACACTTCGCCTCATATATAACTGAATCATAATCGTAGGGATAAAAGTGCGGGCACAGACCATCATTTACAGATCTGAACAACTTCTTTGCCTCCAATATCCTGCCGGTATGATACAAGTCACGCCCGTAAAGATATGTGAAATATCTGGATCCTGGCATTAACTCAGACAGATTTTTTGAATATTTTAATGATGAATTATGATCTTTAAGTATATCTGAATAATACTCTATCAGAAAAAGATTAGCCTCGATTGTGAGAATATCTCCCTCAAAAGCTATGGTGTCGAGTATCTGTATTCCTTTAGAAATATCCCCTCTTTTACCCATAACGGTGCCTATCCAGAAACTATTCTCGAAATACAGACCCATACCAATTTCTGTAAGAGCGTTGCCGAATTTCGAGTCGGGAGTTCTGTATTTTTCTTCCAGTTTATCGAATAGACCGAAAGCTTTTTTTATGTTCAAAAACATTCTGTAGGAAGGGTCTTCGGACCTGATGTATGCAAGCGCACCGTAGAATAAAGCTGTAATAAATTCTTTTTCGTAAGGAGTGATCCTTTTGATCTTGTTCCTGTTCAGAGATCTTATCGCAAATTCGATCTTTTCCACAAGTAATGAAGTGTTATCGGTGCTGTTCAGCCTATATTTATAAATATCAGAATATGTCGTGCATATCCTGTCCCAGCCGTTGGACACTGCAAAATCGGAATGAACTGTATTTTTTTCTGTATAAAGATCTTTAGAAAAATGATCGAGATAAGAAAAGATATCAGCTCCGCGGACAATGGAGCTGATTATAAAAAATATAAATATCAGGTACACTTTCAAGGATAGTTCCCGGATTTATATTAGAAACCGACATCGACCAGTTCGATCGGATACTTACCGTCAAAGCAGGCAAAGCAAAAATTATCATTCTTATTGCACACACAGGCGGAAAGGTCATTCTGACTAAGATATTTAAGGGAATTTACTCTTAAGTACTCCGGCATTTTATCCCGTTCCATTCTGTTCGCAAGCAGCTCTACGGTCGTGTTTGTGTCCAGTCCGTAAAAACAGGGGAATTTAACAGGCGGGGAGGCTATTCGTAAATGTATCTCTTTTACACCTGCATTCCAAAGCATGCCTGCTATTTTTCTCATTGTTGTTCCACGGACAATAGAATCATCCACAAGAACCACCTTTTTTCCTTCAAGCCTGGACTTGACAGGATTGAATTTTTGTTTTACACTTTCGTCCCTGCCTCTTTGATCGGGCTTTATAAATGTACGACCGACATAATGGTTTCTGATAAGGGCCATTTCGAAAGGAATATTTTTTGCCTGTGCATACCCCAGCGCCTGAATATTTGAAGAGTCAGGTACAGCTACAACCAGATCCGGATCAATATCATCATCATACTTTGCCAGCGCCCGACCCATTTCCTTTCTTGCCTCGTAAACACTTATCCCGAACTGGATACTGTCGGGCATAGAAAAATAAACAGGCTCAAAAACGCAGTGGGCATAACCTTTGCGCCCGTCCCTCATTTCTCTGTTGCCGATGCTGGATCGCTCTATAATATTGTCCGAGTGGACATGAATTATTTCTCCCGGCAAAACTTCTTCAATATCTGACGCTCTAAGAATATCCAAAGCTTTTGATTCTGAGGCAAAAGCATAACCTGTGTCTGTTTTTCCAAAAGAAAAAGGCCTGACCCCGTAAGGATCGCGAAAAGCCCAGAGCTCATTCCTTCCTATCAGCACCGCAGAATATGCACCTTTAAAATTTTCCATTACCATTTTGATGCACTCTTGCACAGGTATGTTTTTTACAATATTATGCCAGACAATATATCTTAGTATCAGTTCACCGTCGTTACCGCTGTTAAAATTCACTCCCCGGGAGCTTAGTGAATCTGTAAGTGTCTTGTAATTGGTGATATCTCCGTTACTCGCGAGCGCAAAAATTGTCCCTTCAAGTGTCTCGATAACATGCGGTTGAGTGTTATTGGTATCAATTATTCCCCTTGTTGGATACCGGACATGTCCCACGGCTATTTTTCCGGGAAGTTCTTTTAGCCTGCTCTCTGTCAGATGGTCCTTTACAAGACCGATCCCTCTAGTATATTTTATTTGTTTTCCGTTGCTTACGGCCAGTCCGCAACTTTCCTGTCCCCTGTTCTGAATGGCAAAGAGCCCGAGCATTGCATTAAACGCCGCCTCATCAGAATTATATATTCCCACTACACCGCACATCTTCTTTTCCTGTTGTTAGGTATTATAAAATCGGTCTGTCAGACATTTTTTCTCCATATCCGGAAGTTTAAATATCATTGATCTGCTGTTCTCATTATCTTATCCGTCCATTCCTGCAATTTTAAAATATTATTCTCTTTGTCATTTTTTATCGGATCTTTAAATCCGATAATTCCCAGTATCCGGTTATCTTTAAGAGTATCTTTAAATTTATCGGCAAAGTTTCCCGGCCCTCCGCCGTGGCAATAAAAAAGGGCAATTTTTTTATTCTGCAATGTGTGCTCTGAAAAAAAGGTTCTGAGCGCGGGCGCATAAGTCCACGCCCAAACCGGAGTGCCGAAGAATATAAGATCGTATTTTTCGACATCGAAATCAAATTTAAGTAATTTTGGTCTGGCTTTCAAGATCGCCTGTTTTCCGCCTTCAAATATCTTGAGAAAATTATTTCTTGTAATTTCTTTTTCGGTTTTGAGTTCAAGCAGGTCTGCACCGGTCCTTTCCGTTATCTTTTCTGCTATCATTCGTGTATTTCCGTCAAGAGAGTAAAATATTACCAGTTTTTTCATTTTCCTGCCCTCCGAAAATTCAGGTCGGTAATATACTGTAAATTGACATTAATTGCTATGCAAAAATAGAATTTTTAAGATCATTATTTGATTATATCTTTCTATTGTCTTAAATTTGGCCTCTATGGATAGATACAAAAAGTTAATACAGGTTCAGTGATGCGTAGTATGAAAGATACAAGAGAATTTTTCCTTTGTTATTTCGAATCGACGAGAAAGTGCAATCAGGACTGTAAATACTGCATGACAAAGATGGAAGTTTTGCCAAAAGAGAAGGAACTGACGACTGAGGAAGTAAAACGGTTCGTGGTGGATGAAGTAAAAAAAATATGTAATACAGGACTGATAGCTTTTTCGGGAGGCGAATTTCTTTTAAGAAAAGACGCTCTCGAGCTTTTGGAATATAATAGAAGGTCCGGACTTTACGCATTCATTAATACTAACGGCGAGATACTGACGCCTGAACTGCTGAGCGACATCAAGAGAGCCACGAAAGGAAAAGTGATCTTCGGGTTTTCATTAGATTCGATAGATGAAAACGCCCACGGCGAGACAAGGTCGAGTAAACCTGATGACATTCTCAAGCTCGCAAGGATGTGCGACCGCGAAAAGATCGGATATTTCTTCCTTATCACCATAACAAAACTGAACATGAACTCTCTAGACAAGACTCTCAGGTTCCTTACAAAACACAATATTCCGACCTTGAGATCGCCTTTCGTTCCGAGAGGCGCAGGTGAATCAATAAAAGAGATCGCGTTCGACAGTTATGATATGGAAAAGATAATCAATCCCGCGCTCCGTGCAAATCCTCTGAATTATGTCAGCTTCACGCCCTTCTTCGCTTCACCGGAATATATGGAAAAAACATGGAAACTTCTAAAAGTCCCGATCTCGACTTTCGGCTGTCAGGCCGCGAGGGGTTTTATCGGTATAAATGCCGAGGGAGATGTCGCTCCGTGCGTGCACCTGCTCGATGCCGGACTTGACTGCGGGAATGTCAGGAATAAACCGTTATCGGAGATACTTGAGACCGATCCTTTAATGAAAAGTTTAAAGGACGGCAGCGAAGTTAAAGGGAAATGCGGAAAGTGCCGCTACAAACATTCGTGCCGGGGCTGCAGAGCGCTCGCGTTCTACTCGTCCGGCGATCCGCTGGGAGAAGACCCGACCTGTTTCTTTGACCCGGAAGACGGGAACGCGCGGTCGCCGTATGAAACCGAATGCAACGACAATGTCGCGGAATTCATTCGCTTTCTCGCCTTGAACAAGCCCTGGAACAA
Source organism: Candidatus Delongbacteria bacterium (assembly GCA_046482655.1). GTDB lineage: Bacteria > UBA4055 > UBA4055 > UBA4055 > UBA4055 > SLFX01. Next base: position 8,877 of record JAWOER010000031.1, read on the forward strand.
GATCTTCGGTCCGGCATCATTCCGCGCAAAATTAAAAACTGTCGCTTGGGTGCTCAAGACATACAGAAAAAGAAAAAAAGCCGTAAAATGAAGATACTGCTGATAAAACCCAAATGGTTCATAAGGAACGGACTTTACAGGTTCGTCAACGACATAAAATTCTCGCCTCTGCACCTTGGGATAATTGCCGCACTTTCTCCCGGACACGATGTAAAAATAGTTGATGCAGACTGGGAGCCTATACCCTATGATGAAGATTTCGACCTTGTAGGGATAACAGTAACAACCTTCACATCTCAGAATGCATACGCGATATCAGAGAAATTCAGAAAAAAAGGCGCGAAAGTCGTATTCGGCGGAGTTCATGCCTGTCTTCTTCCCGACGAATGCCTGGAGAACGCTGACAGTATCGTTATCGGCGAAGCTGAATATACATGGCCGCAATTACTCAAAGACGGCGGAAATAAAGAACTGAAAAAGATATACAGAAATGAGAAGATCGTTGATATGAACGATGTGCCTTTCCCCAGGCGTGATCTTCTAAACGAATCTTCGTGGATATCCTGCGTTCAGATCACGCGCGGCTGCCCCAACACCTGCCGATATTGCTACCTGCCCAATGTACCCTGGAGAAATTTCAGAAAAAGAAGCATTGACAAAGTATATGAAGAGCTTAAAAACATAAAGCAGAAAGTGATATTCTTTGTTGATGATAATCTTTTTGCGGATATTGATTACGCAATGGAATTATTCGACCGGATCGCGCCACTGAAGAAGCTTTTTTCAATTCAGGCACCGACCACGATCTTTGAAAATAAACTTCTCCTGTCAAAATTACAGAAAGCGGGCTGTTTTAATGTCCAGATGGGTTTTCAGACGGTCAATCCGCAGTCGCTTGAATGGGCTTCGATAAAGCAGAACCGCGTTGATAAATATAAAGACATCGTGACAGAACTGCACAAATACAACATTCTCGTGACAGCCTTTCTCATGTTCGGGTTCGATACTGACGATAAAAGCATTTTTCAGGATGCTGTGGACATGGTGAAAGATGTCGATATGGACGATGCACACCTTTACATTCTCACGCCTTATCCGGGCACGGAGATGTATGATCAGTTCAAGAGTGAAGGAAGGCTGCTCGAAGGCCACGACAGAACACATTTCGGGTGGGCGAACGCAGTCTTTGATCCCAAACTCATGACAGCTGAAGAGCTCGAAAACGGAGTAAAAGACGCTTACGAGCAGCTTCATGTGCATTTCAAGAAACAGCTTCCCCGCAAGATCTTCAAACGGATCCCGTGGCTGATAAAAAATCCTTCGCTGCTCTTAACACTCATAAAAGGCACTCTCGGAAAGAAAAATGTCCACAGAGAGCTTGAGTGAACTGAATGACTGTGTTTATTTCATTTGAGATTTTCTGTATTTTGTCGTAAATTTAGTCCGCTATGGCAGAAGACTACAAAAAATATCTTGATCCTGAATTTATCGCGACTTTTTCTAACCTGAGTCTTACTACGAGAATGATCCTGAAAGGCTATATGCTCGGAATTCATTCAAGCCCTATGAAGGGTTTTTCGGCCGAGTTTTCGGAGCATAAGCAGTACAACGACGGTGATTCGACCAGATTTATAGACTGGAAGATATTCGGGAAAACAGAAAAGTACTTTATTAAGCAGTTCGAGGATGAAACCAACATCTATGCTAATATCTTTCTCGACAGATCGGCTTCGATGAATTTTAAATCAGCCAAATCTAATTATTCAAAGCTCGATTACGGAAAACAGCTGGCTGCTGCAATATCGACCATACTGATCGATCAGAAAGATGCGGTGGGATTCGGAAATTATGCAGATAACCTTAAAGAATATATACCCCCGAGATCTTCCAAACAGCACTTAAAGAACATTCTTTTTGAGATCGACAAATCAGATTATTATGATACAGCCCAAACATTCAGATCCTTTGATCAGTTGAGCCTGAAACTTACCAGATCGGGGATTCTTGTTGTTGTTTCTGACCTGCTGGAAAATAAAGATGATCTGACGAACAGATTGCTGACTCTTCAGAAAAGGCACCAGGACATTATAGTATTTATGATCGCCGATGACGATGAATACAATTTTGAACTGGGTGCTCATATAAATCTGATAGATTCTGAAACATCTGAAAATCTGATAATTAAAACATCCGAATTAAAGAAAAAATACAAAGGTATCTATGATGATCATATCAATTCATTTAGAAAAGTATTGACAGAAAAAAACATAAATTTTAAATTTATTACTACCAAAACACCATTTCATATTCCGCTAAGAGAAATAGTTCTGGTAAGAGGAAAAAAATAATCCGGAGATAAAATGAAAAAGTACATTGATGAAAAAATGCCTTACAAAGTAAGGGATATTAAACTTGCAGATTTTGGCAGAAAAGAGATCGAGATAGCCGAAAAAGAAATGCCGGGACTGATGTCGATCAGGAAGAAATACGCATCTGATAAACCTCTAAAAGGTGTGAGGGTTACCGGATCCTTGCACATGACAATACAGACCGCTGTTCTAATAGAGACTCTGGTCGATCTCGGTGCAGATGTAAGATGGTCGAGCTGCAATATATTTTCGACTCAGGACCATGCCGCTGCGGCTATCGCAAGATCCGGTGTACCTGTATTTGCATGGAAAGGCGAAACGATGGATGAGTTCTGGTGGTGTACAGCCCAGGCAATGTCATTCCCTGGCGGAAAAGGACCCCAGCTTATAGTTGATGACGGAGGCGACGCGACACTAATGTTCCACAAAGGATATTTTGCAGAAAAAGATCCCGGGCTCCTGTCTGCAAAAGAAAAAAGCCCCGACGCCATTGCACTGTTAAAAGCACTGAGCCTTATGTATAAGGACGATAAAAATAAATGGCAGAGATGCGCAAAAGATCTTAAGGGTGTTTCTGAAGAAACGACAACCGGAGTGCACAGACTTTATAAAATGGGCGAAAACAAAGAACTTCTTATCCCTGCTATAAATGTGAATGATTCAGTTACAAAATCGAAGTTCGACAACCTTTACGGCTGCAGAGAATCGCTGCCCGACGGTATCAAGAGAGCCACCGATGTTATGCTCGCGGGCAAGGTTGCCGTGGTATGCGGTTACGGGGATGTCGGTAAAGGATCGGCAAGATCTTTAAGAAATTACGGCTCCAGAGTGATCGTCACAGAAATAGATCCTATATGTGCGCTTCAGGCATCGATGGAAGGCTACGAGGTGACTACCGTGGAGGATACATTGGGCAGGGCCGATATTTATGTCACTACTACAGGCAATAAAGATGTTTTAAGGCTGGAGCATATGCTTAAAATGAAAGATCAGGCGATCGTTTGCAATATCGGTCATTTTGACAATGAGATCGAGGTGGAAAAGCTTGAAAGATCAAAGCAGCTAAAAAAGAAGACCAATATTAAACCTCAGGTCGATAAATATACATTTAAAAACGGCCACGAGATCTTTTTGCTCGCGGAGGGCAGACTTGTAAACCTCGGATGTGCGACCGGACACCCGTCATTTGTGATGAGCAACTCATTCTCTAATCAGGTTCTTGCACAGATGGATCTGTGGGCGAACAGAAAGAAGTATAAGCAGGGGGTTTATATGCTTTCGAAGAAAGCTGATGAGGAAGTGGCCAGACTACATTTGGAAAAAATAGGAGTTAAGCTCACAAAAATGACAAAAGATCAGGCTGATTATATCGGAGTTCCGCTTGAAGGTCCGTACAAATCAGATCATTACAGATATTAAAAAAAATGCCCGGCTCGGCCGGGCATTTTTTCCGTTCATTTCTTTTATCTGTCGCCTCCGCGACCTCCGCGGTTCGTATTCCCGCTAAATCTTTCCCTGTTCGTGGGTCTGTCACCGTGACCATCTCCGAAACCCCCTCTGTTCCTGAAACCCGGTTTGCCCTGAGGTTTTGGTCTGGATTCATTTATTTTTACATTTCTTCCGTGCAATTCCGTTCCGTCCAGCTCCCTGATAGCGATCACAGCTTCCTCGTCAGAAGGCATTTCGACAAATCCGAATCCCTTCGACCTGCCGTCTATCTTGTCTTTCACTACTTCCGCCGAATCAACCTTTCCGAATTGTTCGAATGTTTTTCTCAAATCCTCGTCCGTTGTTTTGTAGGACAAGTTACCGGCATAAATCTTCATTCCCATCTCCTGCTTTGCGTTTCTTTAATAGTAGCTGTTCCCCGGCATGAGCCTTCAATGAATCGCGGCCCGACCTAACTTATATCAGTATTTTAAAACTTATTTATGAGAAAATCAACAACTAAAAAGAATATTTTTAGAACATTTCCCGGCAATAACGCCTGATTATCAAATTGACAGAATGCTTGAATTTAATATAATGTTTCCTTATATTACCGTCCTGGTTTTATAAATTAAGCAGGTTCAAAATGACAATAAAACAGTTAGATATTAATTTCGGCCCGAATTACAAAGATTTCGGAATAATAGGATATTCAGAAAAGATCTCTGAGGTGGTAGCTATAGTAAAAACAATTGCCCCCACCAGTCTTTCTGTGCTTGTATCCGGTGAAAGCGGAACGGGAAAAGAAGTTATTGCAGAACTCATTCATAAGCTGAGCAACAGAAAGGACAGACCCTTTATCCCGATCAATTGCGGTGCAATTCCCGAAGGCCTGATAGAAAATGAACTGTTCGGTCACGAAAAAGGTTCTTATACCAGTGCCGTGGAAAGATCAAGAGGTTATTTTGAAACAGCCGATAAGGGTACCATCTTTTTGGACGAAATAGGAGAACTGCCTTTGTCCAGCCAGGTAAAATTGCTCAGAGTTCTGGAAAACGGTTCGTTTATGCGTGTGGGAGGATCGAAGAACATAAAGGTGGATGTAAGGATCATTGCCGCAACGAACAAAGATCTGGTCAAAATGGTCGAGAAAGGTGATTTTCGTGAAGATCTTTTTTTCCGCTTAAAAGCTGTAACCATACAGCTGCCCTCTTTAAGGGATAGGCTCCAGGATATTCCTGTTTTTGTTCTAAAGTTCGCAAAGGATTCTGCAGAAAAGTATAACAGGGACCTTTTGAATTTTGACAAAGAGGCTCTTTCCGAACTGGTCAACCATCACTGGAAAGGCAATATTCGTGAATTAAAAAATTTTATTGATATGCTCACAGTAATGGAAACAGGCAAAGTTGTAACAGGAGATACGATAAGAAAATATCTCAAATCCGATGATATCCGTTCATTCCTTCCGATGGTGATAAACGAAAATAAAGATGACGCAGAAAAAAACAGTGAACTGATCTTTAGAACATTGCTCGAAATAAAGAACGAATTGAACACGATAAAAAAATTCATATTCAACACCTGCACAAAAGATATCGATCCTGATTATTTCGAAGAAAATAACAATAATATAATTAATATTCCCGAAGAATATTTGAACAATGAACCGCTGTCGGAAAAGGAAGAGGTGGTGCTGGCCTTAAAAAAGCACAGGGGCAACCGTCGAAAGGCGGCCGAAGAACTGAATATAAGCGAAAGGACACTTTACCGCAAAATTGAAAAATACGGGATCAACCTATGAAAAGTGCCATTATTTTATTATCCGCATTATTTTTCATTTCCTGCGGCAATTATTCTTTTTCCGGCAAAAGTATCCCGCCCGGGATAGACAATGCGCAATTAAATGTTTTTGAGGATAATTCGGGCAGATACGATCTGAACCTACCCGACATTATCGACGAAAAAGTTGCAGAATATATTGAAGATTATAAATATTTTGAACTGGAGAACTCTTCAGAAGCCGACAGTAAAATTTTCGGTACCATAACAAATTATTCGGAAAAAACGGCTTCACAGGACAGGAACGAAATATCCGACCGCATGCTGATAACGATCTCGGTCAGGGTCAATTTTCAAAACCTTCTGAATGATGAATTTATCGTCAGAGACCTGAATGTTTCAGAGACAGAGTATTTTGAGTCGTCCGGGGGTGATATTGCACGGGATGAGGCTTTTAACACTCTGATAGACCGACTGTCTGAAAATATCGTTCTGGGGCTCAGTTCGAACTGGTAAAATTAAAAAAAGGTGACCTATGAATTTAGAAACAGTCAAACTTGACTTTCCCGAAGATGCGAATATCATTCTGGGACAGTCGCATTTTATTAAGACCGTGGAAGATATTTATGAGGCACTTGTCAACACCGTACCCGGGATCAAATTCGGTGTTGGTTTCTGTGAAGCCTCCGGAAAATGTCTGGTAAGGTATGAGGGAAATGATCAGGATCTAGCAGCACTCGCTGCGGAAAACGCCTATAAATTATCTGCAGGGCACTCGTTCATAATTATTCTCAAGAACGCGTTTCCAATAAATATTATGCAGAGGCTGAAAAATATTCCCGAGGTCTGCACCATATTTTGTGCAACTGCGAATTCTGTGGAAGTCATTATCGCAGAAACCGGTCAGGGCAGAGGAATAATCGGCGTGATAGACGGAGCAAAACCGGTAGGAATCGAAAAAGAAGCCGGCAAAGAGTGGCGCAAAGATTTTTTAAGAAAGATTGGCTACAAGAAATAAAGTCCGATGCTTTTTATTGAGCATCACTGATACTCGTACACCCTTATGGATTGATTATCTTCAGATATTACAAATATTCTGTTACCTGCCAGTTTGTATGTCTCATTTCCCCCGATAAAGTCCAGTGTGGTCCTGTTAACAAAACACCCCCGGTCAAAAATATCAACATAGAATGAATCCTGGTTGGCCTCAGTTCTTTCAACAGAAGGCTGTGTCCATATCCTGCCTTTTTTATCTATCTGAATAGAATTGATAGCTTTTTTGTAAATAACTTTATCTGTGTCTATAGGCGGGAACCCCGATGAACTTATAAAATCGTTCAACATTTCTTTTTCATAACTGTTATATGGAATTTTTTTATACTCCATTTCTATAACTTTCTTTAAATTCCCTCTTTCATTCACAATATCGATCTTATACACACCGGGCATATTATCAGCAACATAAAAAAGCCCTTTATCTGCCGTATAACTGGTAAGAACATCGGGGAAAAAGAAATCCTCGTCGTAGCGGACACGAATATGCTTTATGACCTGAGCAGGCTTAAGACGATAGTTGAGTCTGGTCAGGTCATTAGTAAAATAATCGACAGAATCCATCTGTTGGGCCTGAGGTACAAAGGCCGTGAGGGT
>JAWOER010000103.1:0-4950 GCA_046482655.1 Candidatus Delongbacteria bacterium
CCCGGGTCCTCCCGACATTCCAGAAACACCCTCTCCAGTTCCGTCAGGGCGGGGATCAGGGTCTCCGGCACGAACCGTCCCCCGTAAGGGCCGAAACGGCCGCGGTCGTCGGGATAGGAATAGTTGTCGAAATCGATGGCGCTCATCATGAAAATTCGTCGTTGACGTTAACCTGTGATCAACTGTTTGAAACAATACATCCTGAAGCGACGCGATCAATAGTCACACCCGATGAAATTTCGAAAACCTGAATCCGCTTAATCGCCTCGGAGAACATTACTTTGGCGAGTTCGGGATTCGCAGTAAACTTATTATATCTGTCCATTACGAATGACCTAATACCTGCAAGACCATTTCCGGAATTTTTGTTTACAGAGAACTCTTCAAAAAGGTCAGTGATCGCCAGCATGATAGCATGTTTGTTTTCATAGTGCCGGTAAAGAGCCGCCTCAGTAACTCCAACCGCTTTGGCAAGATTCTTTATCGTAAGGTTCTGAATTCCGTCATTGGCGATTATATTAATTGCTTTTTGTAGTATCTGTTTCTGTCTTTCTGTTAGTTCTGTCATTTGTCGCCCCCTTTTTATGTAAGTGAACATTTACTGACTTAAATTTACGAAAGAATAAATCCTTTGTCAAGTGTTAATTGTTAAAATAATTCATTTTTACTCTTTCATTTTATCCTGAATATTCGTATTTTATCCGCTTGAAAATACCGTTCGTCGAAAATAGTGGAAATTTTCGTACATTTGTGTTAATTTCATAAAACTAAAATTAGTGGGAGTGAAAAATGAAAAAATTTATTTTAATTGCGTTGAGTACATTAATATTTATCACATCTTGTGCCAAAAAAGCTGATTCTTTCAGAGAGGAAAAAGTCAACGGTGTTACTCATTACATAAATCCTGCAACTCCAGCCGATCCATCTGCCGGACTCAATCTGAAGAAGCTGTTCACGATCTCATCTGAAAATCAGACCGACACTGCAGCGTACATGAAAAGGCCGATGTCGATCACAGAAGACAGCTCGGGAAATATTTTTATACTTGATGTTATGTCTATGAGTGTAAAAAAGTTCGACAGCCAGGGAAATTTCATTAAAAGCATCGGAAGATCAGGTCAGGGACCCGGAGAGCTTAATTATCCGAGCTTCCTTTATATAAAAAATGATACTCTCTCGGTCCTCAGTGCGCCCTCAAGAAAAGTATCCAAGTTCGATCTCGACGGAAATTTTTACGCAGACCGGATCATTGAACAGGAAGCTGATCTTCAGAACACAAAGATATCGAGGGATAATTCAAAGATCGCATCATATATTGTAAAGCAGATACAGAAAGAAGGCCAGATGCCTGATATTGATTTCGGTCTGGGCATTATCGATCCGCATGATCTTAAGCCGGGAGCATCTTTGACAAGCAGGGTTCTTTCAATGCAGGACCTGATGGCAGGTAAAATAGATATCAACGATCTTATCATTCCTTTTGTGCCCGGCAATGAATATGTGTTCGTTTCGGAGAATTCCGATTCACAGTACAGGATCTTTGCCTATGACTATGAAGGAAATAAAAAATTCGAGATAAGAAAGGCTTTTAAAAATATCAGGTACGAGGAAGAGGAAAAAGAAAAGTATCACGAAGAGATGAAAAAAATGTCTCAGGGGGTTCAGGATATAAATATCGGTAATTTTAAGAAAGCCATCGTTTCTATGCACACTGACAGGTATGGCAGGCTGCTTGTAGTTCCCTCTGTGGACCGGAATCTTGATCCTGAAGGGGTTTATATTGATATCTTTAAAGACGGAAAATTTTTGAACAGAGTTGACTACCCGGTACAGGACAAAGATGATATTGGTCTTCTGGGTATGATGAGATCTCAAAAATTCTTTGTCGGTGACAGGCTGTATGTTGTCAAAGGCGAAGATCTTGAGATCGATGTTTACGAATATTAGAATAAATGAACGCAATAACCGTTTACTAATTAAGCAAAAATTACAGGAAATGAGAATGAAAAGGATAATACTGCTGTTTCTGACTGTTAAAGTACTGCTGGGATCGCCCATGACATTGCAGGACTGCATAAGAACAGCGGAAGAAAATAATGTGGATGTAAAGATCGCTGATGAAGGTAAGATAATTTCAGAATATTCTCTAAAGGATGCAGGGAGCAGATTTTTGGATATGAAGGGTTCCGGTTCATATTTCATTAACGGTGATGACCGGGATAATCTCACTTCAAATCTGAAGGCATCGATTGGAGTAACAGGGAACCTCAGCAGTTCTCTTATTACGAACTACAGATCAAAAAAGATCTCAGTCAATTCGTCCGAACTTGACTACAAAAACACTCTTTCGAGCGTCAGATTTACTGTTATCAATTCGTTTTTTCAGGTTCTGATAGCACAGGAAAGGCTAAAGCTTCAAAAAGAGATCGCTTCGTACAGCCAAAAGAAATATGAAGAATCCGAGATCAGGTTTTCCATGGGAAATATTTCGAAATCAGATCTTTTAAATTTTGAAGTTTCAAAATCATCAGATATTATTGATCTTAAGAGTGCAGAATCTGATCTGAAAAAAAGCAGGCAGAACCTTATCTACTATATGAGAGCGGATATCGAGCCGGACTCACTTGTGATAAGATATGAGGCAGGAGAACCCTTAGAAGATGTTTTTGACAGCGATGATATAATTGAAGAAGCACTTGAGAACAGGTACGATATAGAGATACAGGAAAACAGCACAAAGCAGAGAGAATTGTCTTTGAGGATGGAATACGAGGATTATCTGCCCACACTGTCAGGTTCGGTGTCTTATGAATACCTTGACCATAAAGATCTGAATAACGATATTTCTACCAGTTCAGACGCCATAAAAGCTCAAGTAGGTTTATCTCTGAATATCACTTATTCGGGATTTAACTCGATCGACAGAAGCAAAGTTGAACTGAAAAGAAGCATACTTCAACTCGACAAAAAGGTCGAATCTGTTAAGAACGAGATCAAACTTAAACTTTTGGAGCTCGAAAATCAAAAGAATAATTATTCGCTGGCAAAAAAACATGTCGAGCTTGCCCAGGAAAATCTGGACCTTGCGGACCAGCTTTTTTTTATAGGAGATAAATCTGCAACCGATTATCTTCAGGCAAGGAACAGCTATATAAGCGCTGAATACAGAAAAATAAGTGCATATTATAATTTGATACTTTCAAAATATGACCTGTATAATTCTTTAGGGAGAGAGTTTTGAAAAACAAGATATTTACCGGTTTTACAGTAATTTTAGCAGCCGTAATTCTGATCGTTCTCTTGAGACCGGAATCAAAAAAAGAAACTGAAAAGCTTGATGAATTGAAAGAGCAGAGCGAGTCTAAAAAATCATTCGTCAGGGTCAAAACGATCAAGCTCGCAAGATCACCGCTGATCATGTACATTAATACGACCGGAACCGCAAAAGCTGAGCGTATGGTCGATATTTATCCCAGGGTATCAGGTTTTGTAAAAAAGATCCATGTTGCGGAGAACTCTTATGTGAACGAGGGAGATATTCTGTTCGCTATAGAAAATGAGCAGTACGAGCTGAACTTTGAGAGCGCAAAGGACAATCTTCTAAAGGCAAAGATCGAATACGGGATGAGAAAAGATCAGATAGTTCAGACCGACCAGAAAGAGAACAGGGAAGAATTCGAGCGTGAACTGTCTCTTTTGAAAGGAAAAATGGACAGCGGAGAGATCAGTCAGGAGCTGTACGAAAATAAAAAGCTCGATCTCGAAATAGAACATCTTTTTTCAAAAGGCGGTAATCTGGATGTACTAAAATCATCCACAGGGCTGACCCAGGCCATGATCAACTACAGAAAAGCTCAACTTGACATAGAATACAGTACCGTAAGGTCCAAGATAGACGGATATGTCGGGAACCTGGAGATAGATGAGGGTGAATTTATAAATTCGGGTACAAAATGTATGAGCATTGTCGATTACAGTAACATAATCATGGAAATACCTGTACTTGAAAGTGAGATATCACAGCTTCAGACAGGCAGAAATGTACAGGTGATTTTTGAGGCCAGAAAGGATACATTGTTCAGCGGAACTGTTGAATCTTTGAGCCCTGTCATCGACAGAAATACAGGTACAGGTGAAGTTCTGGTCAAAATACCTAATAATGATCTGGTAATAAAGTCGGGAATGAGCGGTAATGTTAGTATTGAAGGAAAAATATACAATAACAGGGTAACAGTTCCCAACGAGGCAGTTCTGACGAGAGATAACAGGAAACTGATATTTATAGCAGAGGAAGGCAAAGCTAAGTGGGTATATGTTACCACAGGGCTTTCTAATTACAATTATACAGAGATCATAATGGATAAAGATACGAAAATCGAACTGGGAGATGAAGTTATCGTTACCAATAATTATACTCTGTCTCATGATGCGGACATAATCATCGAGGAAAACTGATGTTTAAAACTATACTGTCAAGACCGATTACAGTAATAATGATTTTTGCGGCTGTTGCGGTCTTCGGATTGATCTCGTATAATAAACTGCCGGTAAATCTGCTCCCGGATGTAAAATATCCGTCCCTTACCGTGTGGACAGAACTGGAGGGAAGCTCGCCCGATCAGGTGGAGCGGCTGATAACGGAACCTCTGGAAGCTTCCATAGCAGGACTCAAGGACATTATAAGGATCACTTCAGAATCAAAAGAATCGATCAGTCTTATTACAATAGATTTTGCATGGGGCACGGATATGGATTTTGCTGTGCTCTATCTGCGCGAAAAACTGGATGTTGCAAATCTTCCCGATAATGCAGGAAGACCGAATGTGCTCAGGGTGGATCCGGCATCCAAACCTATAATGATACTTTCGATCTCAGGATCGGACCAGAAGTCTGTAAGAGACATTGCCGAGCATATAGTAAAAAAGAGACTTGAGCAGATAGAGGGCGTGG
>JAWOER010000206.1:0-8102 GCA_046482655.1 Candidatus Delongbacteria bacterium
TTTTCTTTGTAAATTCAAAAAAATCTCTGTGGGGAATGTATTTTGCGACAGGCATCCTGAGTATTTTTACGCCTTCATGTTGGTAAAAAGAGAATTTTGTTTCTTCCGGTTTTTGAACAAATACGCCGAGTCTGTTCTTTCTAAAGATCTTTTCCGACAGATTTACAGCAAAGGAAAAAACAGCAGGATATTTAGAAATACAGTGAATGATCATAACATCATGTCCCAATTTTTTCCAGTTCGCCGCATAATAAAAAAGAAACCTGGTTATATAATGGTTCTGGCGGCTGTAAGGCGCATCAAAAGAGGGAAGGTATGGAGTTATGATCAGAATATTTTCTTTTGCTGTTGCAGACACTGTTATCCCGTTTTTAATAAATTCTAATTTCAGGCATTAAATTTATTATAAAAAACATTCATTAGCAATCAAAATACTCAAAAACCTATTGTAAATATTGTATTAATTTCTTAAATTGAGAACCAAATTGAAAGGAACACTTTTGAAGATATTGTATGTTCATCAATATTTTAAAACACTTGAAGGGGCGGGAGGCTCAAGATCGTTTGAATTTGCCAAAAGCCTTACAGATGCAGGGCATCAGGTTACAATGCTCTGTTCTTCCAGCAAAAACAGAAGAATGGGGCTCAGGGGCAGTTTTAAAAAAGGAAAGAGAGTAAATTTAATAGAAAATATCAAAGTTGTTCAGTTCGAGATCGATTATTCGACCCACGACGATCTGCTGGAAAGGACAAAAAAATTCCTAAAATTCTCACTCAGGACGGTCAAGAGCGTTTTTTCGGAAGATTATGATCTTATTTTCTGTTCATCTACGCCGTTGACGGTAGCTGTCCCGGGAATTCTGGCGAAAGTTTTCAGAAGAAAAAAATTCGTTTTTGAAGTTAGAGACCTGTGGCCGGAACTGCCTAGGGCAATGGGACTTGTAAAAAACCCTTTTATTCTGGCGGCAATGTCTTTACTGGAATGGACGGCATACAATACAGCAGATTCCTGTATCGGGCTGTCACCGGGAATGGTGGAGGGAATAAAAAAACGGCTGAGCAACAAAAAAAAGAAAGTAGCTCTTATTCCCAACGGAAGCGATATTGAGCTTTTTAAGGAAGCCGACGGCAGTTTTGAACATATAAACGACATAAATAAGAATGATTTTCTTGCTGTATTCACAGGAGCCCACGGTATAGCGAACGGTCTTGATACTGTTTTGGACGCATGTAAAATACTCAAAGATATGAATATCAGCGACATAAAGATCCTTTTTGTCGGTGACGGTAATAAGAAAAAAGATTTGATGAGCAGAAAAGAAAAAGAGGGTCTGGATAACTGCATATTCATAGATCCTGTACCTAAAAATCAAATTCCCGCTATTGTAAAAAAAGCAGATCTGGGGCTCATGATATTAAAAAATATACCCGAGTTCTACAGGGGTACTTCTCCGAATAAATTTTTTGATTATCTTGCCGCCGGTATTCCTGTTCTAAACAATTATCCCGGGTGGGTCGCAGAAATGATAAAAGATAATGACTGCGGTTATGTTGTAGAACCGGATAAACCCGAATTATTTGCTCAGGCTTTATTAAAAGCAAAAGTGGATAAAAACACAGGCTCTTTTGAACAGAAAGGCAAAAATGCTTTTAAGCTTGCCGAAGAGAAGTTTGACAGAAATATCCTTTCAAAAAAATTCGTTGATCTTATTGAAAGCTCTTTATAAAGAAGGTATGAAATATATCCTGACTTCAATACTTATAGTGTTCGGTATATTAAGCGCATCTGCAGACAGCACAAAAATTGATTGTCCAAAGCTGGCTGTATCGGCATCGGCGACCCTTTTGGCGATGGGCGCAAGTTATTATGTTATGCAGAATAACTGGTGGAGCGATGAGTCTGTCGGCTTTCATTTTGATGACGGGATGGATTTGCGTTACGCAAAAAATCTGGACAAAGTCGCACATTTTTATGGCGGATATGTGGCACAGGATCTGTACTACCGTTCACTCAGGTGGTCCAATATCAATAAAAAGCAGGCTGTAATATGGAGTACAGGTTTAAGCTGCTTTGTTCAGGTGCTTATTGATATTAAGGATGCCTATGCGCCAAAATTCGGATTCAGTATTTTTGATGTTGCGGCGGGTTCTGCAGGTGCAGGTTATGGTGCGCTTCAGAGATTATATCCTGTCTTAAAAGATTATAATATTAAATTCAGTTATTTTTACAGAGAAAATGATTCTCAATATAAGCGAAAATGGCCTGTGGAAGATATACTGGAGGACTATCCGAATCAAATATACTGGCTGACAGCGGGTATAAATTCTATCATGCCGTCTAAAATGACCGGCTTCGTACCGGAATATCTGGGACCGGCACTCGGATTGAGCATTGACGACAAAGTGAAACATAATATAAAAGACTCAGGATCCTATCAGCTGTACTTATCGCTCGATATTGATTTTGAAAAACTTTTTAAACCTTTAAATAATAAAATTCTTGATTCAGCGGCTCATTATCTTAACTATATTAAATTTCCGATGCCTACTTTAAGATTTTATCCGTCAGCCAGAGGTTACTGGATCTATATGTAGGAAAATTCAACTTACCTGCCGATCGAATGGTACTCGACCCCGGCATCTTTCATTTCTTTTAAACTGTAAATATTCCTGCCGTCATAGACGAGAGGCGTCCGCATCAGCTTTTTATAGTCGGCGGGTTTTAAGGCTTTCACCTCGCCCCACTCGGTAAATACAAAGCATACATTGGCATCTTCTAATGCCTCCGAGGGTTTTTTGACATACCGGATAGAACCCTTTCCCATCCTGCCTTCGGGAAAAAGTGAGTCGAAGTGACCGGCACCCACAGGATCGTAGGCAAAAATATCCGCACCCTGCTCAAGCAAAAGAGGTACATTGTCAAGCGACGGCGCTTCTCTCAAGTCATCGGTGCCCGGCTTGAATGTGAGGCCGAGGACAGCGACCTTAAGCCCGTTAAAAGTGATCAGTCTCTTGCTTGCTTTTTTAAAAAGTATAGTTTTTTGGGCATTATTTACATCGATCGCCGCTTTTACCGTCTTAAGCTCATAACCATGCTGTTTAGCGAGATATTCAAGGGCTTTTGTGTCTTTTGGAAAGCAGGAACCGCCGTAGCCGATCCCTGCGTTCAAAAACTTCGAACCGATCCTATCATCATAGCTCATTCCCTTAGCCACATCCTGAATGTCCGCGTCCACAAGTTCGCACAGGTTGGCAATATCGTTCATATATGATATCTTAAGTGCAAGAAAATCGTTCGACGCATATTTTATCATCTCGGCCGATCTTCTTGAAACTGATACTATAGGCAGTTTGAACGGCTCGTAGATATCCTTCAACAGTTTTTCGGCCCATTTACTTTCGGTACCTATGATTATCCTTGCCGCCTGGAGAGTGTCTTTAACTGCCGAGCCCTGAGCCAGAAATTCAGGGTTCGATGCCACCTCGACCTTTGTGCCGTTGACAAGAAAATCGTGGATGAACTGTTCCACTTTGTCGTTGGTCCCCACAGGAACAGTTGATTTTACCACGACCAGGCAGTCTTTTTCCACACTTTCGGCTATTTGCCTTGCAACAGTTGCGATATGAGAAAGATTCGCGCTTCCGTCAGGCTGTTCCGGGGTGCCCACTCCAATAAATATTGCATCTGCATCTTTATAGGCGGATATAAAATCAGTAGTATAATCGACTCTGCCGGCTTTGTAATTTTTTTGCATAAGTTCTTCGAGCCCTTCCTCATGGATAGGTGATATACCCTTTTTCATTTTCTGAACTTTATTCTCGTCAATATCTACGCAAACAACTTCATGACCGACTTCCGCAAAACAAACGCCTGCCACAAGTCCCACATAACCCGTTCCCGCCACAGCTATTTTCATTTAGAATACTCCAAGCTTGATTTAAGTTCGATTGAAATATAATTTATATGTTGAAAAAGAGCAAATGTTCGTTTATATTTACTTTTTCATATCAAATATAAATTTCGGGGGTCTTAAAATGAAGAATATACTTATAACCGGATCAAGAGGCTTTATCGGGCAAAATCTGACAGCATCTTTCAGACAGATCAAGGACAAAAATTTACTTCTTTATGATATTGAAAACAGCACAGAAAAACTGGAGGAATATATTAAACGGGCGGATATTATTTACCATCTCGCCGGTATCAACAGACCAAAAAATGAAACTGAGTTCACCACAGGCAATCTGGGTTCGCTCGAGATCGTTATTGATATATGCAAAAAGAACAATAAAAAAGTTCCGGTAGTTCTCACTTCATCAATTCAGGCAGAATATGATAATCCGTACGGGGTCAGTAAACGGAGAGCGGAAGAAGCCTTAATGAAATACGGTTTAGACAATAACATTAAGGTTTATGTTTACAGACTGATGAATGTTTTTGGAAAATGGTGCAGACCGAATTATAATTCTGCAGTAGCAACTTTTTGTCACAATATAGCAAACGGTCTTTCCATAACGGTTTCCGACAGAGAAAACGCTGTAAATCTTGTTTATATTGATGATGTGGTAAATGAATTTATCCGGATATCAAAGGATAAGTATCCCGATAAAAATAAATTTTATCATGAAATTGATATCAATTATCACAAAACACTCGGCGAAATAGTCGATCTGCTCTATAAATTCAAAGAGTCGAGAAAAACCTTAATGCTGCCAAACATTGAGGATGAATTCGAGAAGAAACTTTATTCGACCTATCTGAGTTACCTGCCGGAGGATAAATTCTCCTATTCCTTAAAGATGAATACGGATGATAGAGGCTCTTTTACCGAATTTGTAAAATCTGAAGAAAGGGGACAGGTGTCTGTAAATATTTCTAAGCCGGGCATAACTAAAGGCAATCACTGGCACAATACCAAGACAGAAAAATTTCTCGTGGTTTCGGGAAAAGGGATAATAAGGTTCAGGCAGATCAATTCAGATGAGGTCATCGAATACAAAGTATCGGGGGTTAAGCTTGAAGTTGTCGATATCCCGCCGGGCTACACGCACAACATAACTAATCTCGGCGAAACAGATATGGTTACTGTTATGTGGGCGAACGAAAAATTCGATCCCGAAAGGCCCGACACTTATTTTATGGAGGTTTAGGATTTCTATATATTAAATTATGCTCATAACTTCTTTCATCACTGTTCCTGCCGCGTCATCAATACTCATTTTTGATGTATCTATTGTGATATCAGGCCGTGCAGGAGTTTCGTAAGGACCTGATATTCCTGTAAAATTAGGGATCTTTCCTGCCCTTGCTTTTTTGTAAAGTCCTTTTACATCTCTTTTTTCGCACTCTTCCAAAGGTGTGCTTACAAAGATCTCTATAAAACTGTCGCCTATTATCTCTCTTGCATTTTCTCTGTCCTGTTCGTAGGGTGAAATAAATGAAGTAATAGTGATCAGTCCGGCATCGTTCATCAGTTTTGCAACTTCGGCTATCCTTCTAATGTTTTCGATACGGTCAGGCTCCTTAAAACCCAGATTCTTGTTAAGCCCGTGTCTCACATTATCACCGTCAAGCAGCATTGTGTGTTTGCCGAGAGATACCAGTCTTTTTTCAATCTCGTTGGCAAGCGTGGATTTGCCTGATCCCGAGAGACCTGTAAACCACAAAGTAAGGGGTTTCTGACCTTTCTGATTTGATCGGATCTCTCTTGTGATATCAGTTTTATGCCACACAACATTGGCAGATCTTCTTAAGGAATGTTCGACTATGCCGCAGGCGGAGGTCATATTCGTGACCCTGTCTATCATAATAAAGCTTCCGAGAATTCTGTTTTTAGAAAACTTGTCTGTAACAATATTTTCAGAAACCGATATGTCGCACTGGGCCATTTCATTTTTAAATAATCGGTCGGTTTGAATATGTTTGCCTGTATTAATATCGATCTTATGTTTTATCTGCATGACCGATGCGGGTAAAGTCACGGTACCCAGCTTGAGCAAATAACTTCTGCC
Source organism: Candidatus Delongbacteria bacterium (assembly GCA_046482655.1). Classification (GTDB taxonomy): domain Bacteria; phylum UBA4055; class UBA4055; order UBA4055; family UBA4055; genus SLFX01. Next base: position 6,013 of record JAWOER010000206.1, read on the forward strand.
GGGCAGCAGCTCCGAATCGTCCATCCACAGAATTGTAGCTGTAAACATATCAGTTATTTCAGGATCCGAATCTCTTACAAGAACGCATCCTCTGGATACATCCACCTCTTTGTCGAGCTGAATGGTGACAGGCTGTCCGTAAACAGCGCTTTCTGTTTCTTTGTCTCCTGCGAATATCTTTTTTACTTTCGCTCTCTCCATGTTCGGAAGATTGGTGATCTGTTCTCCAAGAGATAAAGTTCCTGATTCTATTTGCCCCTGAAAGCCGCGGAAACTGCTGTTTGGACGGCAAACACGCTGTACAGGCATTACAAAATATTCGGCGTCTGTTTCTTTTAAAACTTCCTTTTGCTCAAGCAGGGGAAGAAGCGGAAGTCCTTCGTACCATTGTGTATTTTCTGAATTTTTTGTAAGATTGTCACCCTCTGTTGCAGAAACAGGGATCACAGTGACGCTTTCAAGGTCATAAGCAGCTGTGAGGCTTAAGAAATCATTTTTTATTTCTTCAAAGCGGTGTTTGTCGTAATTTATAAGGTCCATCTTATTGACAGCAAGAATAAAATGCTTAATTCCCATCACTGAGCATATTCTTGCGTGTCTTTTTGTCTGAATAAGAACACCCTGAGTGGCATCAACCAGTATTATTGCAAGGTCCGCAAAAGATGCTCCCACAGCCATATTCCTTGTGTATTGTTCGTGACCGGGCGTATCTGCAACAATAAATGACCTTTTCGATGTGGTAAAATATCTGTAAGCCACATCAATAGTAATACCCTGTTCTCTTTCTGCCATAAGTCCGTCAAGAAGTAAGGAATAGTCTATCTGACCTTCTCTGCTCCCGACCTTGCTGTCAAGTTCTAAAGCTCTTTTATGGTCGGCAAAGAGTATCTTGGCGTCGTACAGCATATGTCCTATTAGAGTGGATTTGCCGTCATCGACACTTCCGCATGTAATAAATTTTAAAAGTTCTTTCATTAAAAATACCCCTCCCTTTTACGCCTTTCCATACTTCCTGTAGCCTCGTAGTCGATCACTCTGCTCGTTCTTTCTGACGAGACCGCACCAAGAGTTTCATCAATGATCTTATCCAAAGTATCAGCATCTGATTCAACTCCTCCGGTAAGAGGATAGCATCCTAGGGTCCTGAACCTTACTTTCTTTTTTAGTATCTTTTCCCCGGGAAGAAATTTCATCCTGTCATCATCAACGAGTATTATATTGCCTTCCCTAAAAACAACCGGTCTTTCTTTGGCATAATACAGGGGTACTATCTCAATGTTTTCCCTTTTAATGTATTGCCAGATATCTTTTTCTGTCCAGTTCGAGAGAGGGAACACTCTAATACTTTCACCCTTATTTATTCTGGTGTTATAAAGTTTCCACATCTCCGGTCTCTGATTTTTTGGGTCCCAGGCATGAGCACTGTTACGGAATGAAAAGATCCTCTCTTTCGCTCTGGATTTCTCTTCATCCCTTCTTCCCCCGCCGAAAGCTGCAGTAAAGCCGTATTTATTCAAACCTTCCTTAAGAGCTTGAGTCTTCATAATATCGGTGTAGGAAGCACCATGATCAAAAGGGTTTATGCCTTTTTTTTTGCCTTCTTCGTTTGAATGAACAATAAGCTCCAAGCCCAGTTCTTTTGCCTTCCTGTCTCTAAATTTGATCATTTCCTTAAATTTCCATGTTGTGTCAATATGCATAAAAGGGAACGGGGGTTTCTCAGGATAGAATGCCTTTAGTGCAAGATGCAGCATAACAGAGCTGTCTTTACCCACGCTGTAGAGCATAACGGGTTTTTCTGATTCAGCAGCAACTTCCCTCATTATATAAATAGCTTCTGCTTCCAATTGGTCAAGGTGACTGAGTTCTTTCAAAATTTCCTCCGGATTATACTACTGCAAATGAACGCTGCATTCAACGCTCCAATTAATCTTAAGAGAATATAACAATATTAAGTACAAAAAGAAAAGTTAATAATAGGTTTTTATCAAAGTCCATATTCCGAGAATTAAAATTAAAAGACCAAGTATAACATGAACATATTTTTCATTCAGTTTTTTTGTAGTTAAAGCACCGAAAGGCGTAACAAT